>JAGXAX010000091.1 GCA_018971405.1 Alphaproteobacteria bacterium
CGTCCTTTTGCATGCGTTCGCTGGAGGTGCTGTCCGCATCGCCTTTCGCGGCATTATGCTTGTCCCGATAGATCGTCTTGCCCTCGTTGTTCTGCATTTTTTGAATATGGGCCTCTTCCTGCGAGGTCATCGGGCCTTTCTTCATGTCGCGGGCTTCGGTGTTGTCGATCCGGGTTTCGCCTTTTTCGATTTTCGCCGCCTCGCCGGTGCTGAGCTGGCCGGATTGCAGACCCTGCTCGACCCGGTTTTGCTGGTTGACGTCGAGCTGCGTTTCCGTTCCGGCCTTCGGGCCGGCGCCGTTCTGTGTGGGCGCGGGCGTCGTGCCGGTGGTTGCGTCCTGGGCGAAGGCGGGCGCGGACAGGCCCATCATAATGACGGAAGCCAAAAGAACCTTGTTTACATTAGAAGCCATGGCATATCTCCTTTGTTGGCTATTTATAGATCAGTCTATACTTCCATTCTCTCCTATGCCTCATTGAAAAACCTTTATTGGAACATTAAATATATCCCATAGGGAGGCGGTGAAGACGGGATCAGTTAACATATTGGAATTAAAATGATTTTTAATTTGCTGTGTTTTGTAAGAATTCTGTAGGGATTGTTTGCTAGCATCCTGCCACCTGAACCTTTACCCCGAAAGGAGAACAGACGATGAAGACTGGAAACTGGTTTGCCGCCATCACAATCATGGGGCTGACGGCCGTTCCCGCGCTGGCATCCGCGCACGGCATGGGCAGGGAGGGCGCCGGCCATGAAGCGCCTTTCGCGCAGTGCATAACCTCGATGTGCAAGGTAAAGGATGCGCGGTTATGCCGCAACACCCTGTCGGAGGCCTTTCAAAAGGATCGTGCCGACTTCAGGCGCATGCGCGCGGTGCACGCGCAGCTGAAAAAGGTGATGGACGCGCAGACGTTCAACCGGAAATCCTTTCTTGCCCTGACGGACAGGATGGAACAGCTGCATGTCGCGATAATGCGGCGCCATGCGGCGGCCTTCGCGTCCGTCGCGTCGCGCCTGACGCCGGAACAGCGCAGGGAGCTGATGAAGAAGTTCTCCCGCATGTCGATGAAAATGATGCATCACGGCATGATGGGGTATCACGAGAACGCCGAACAGCAGCAGCATGACTGGTTCAGCCATCTGAATGAATAAAGTCTGTTTTTTGGGTTTTATGCAGCCGGCGCCGCCGTCCCGTCCAGGGGCTGCGGCGCTCCTGCTTTAAGGCAGTTTGTTCACAACCGTGCCGGGCGTGATGAAATCGAACAGCGTGCCGCTGGTCGTTGTGTCGACGGGCCCGCCCGCCAGCAGGGGCGACGAGAACAGCTTGCCGTCCCTGAAAACCAGCGTGACGTTGTAATCGAAGCCCGTCTCGTTGGTTCTGATCCTGATGGGATTGACGAAGCCGTGCTCGCGGTTGATGCTTTTATAGGACAGCGTGTAGCCGTAGAGACTTTCGATCAGCTGCGAATCCTCTGACGGGCTTAAGCCCGGGAACGTCACGTTCGAGCCGCCCAGCAGGGCGACCCTGATCTGCTGGCGGGTGAGGCGGGTCAGGTCTTCCTTCTTGCGGCAGAGCTGGGCGAGCACCTGATCTTCCGGCATGCCCGGCTTCATGGACAGGATCCGCGTCTGCATGTCGTCGATGGATTTGAAGCAGGACGAATTGATGTCTTCCGTTCCGCCGGGCATGGGCATGTGGTCCGCGCAGGCGCACAGGCTGAAGGCGGCGATCAACAGGGCAAGGCCGGCTTTCAGGCAGGAGCCGGATGACAATGCGCGAAAATCTTTCACTCGGCTGTTCCTTTTAAAAAGCACCTTGTCAGTCTATAGCGCGCGCCGTGGCGGAAGCAAGCGGCTGAACGCGCGGGTTATGCGGGCCAGTGCCGTGCCGGTATGAAAGCGCGCCGGTTTATAGTCTTTTAACCCTTTCCGGATATAATCTTTTGCAGACAAAGGAGGCGTCCCATGCAAGCCTGCGCAAAACATTCTTTGGATAAAGTCCGTGACGTTTTTTATGTGGAAAATAAAATCCGCCCTGTTCCCCGCGCCCGCCGGAATATCAAGCTGGCTGCGCTTCTGTCCGTTCCTTCCGCAGCGCTTTTGGCCAAGGAAATTATGTGTTGCAGTCTGGCGACGGATTAGAATCTGTAATATTTATATTCCGGAAAATTAATATTACCCCTTCATTATTCAGTTTCTGTACAATGACGAATAAATAGATTTTTATATAACATATAGTTAGCTCTTAATATATAGTCATAACAATAAATAGTTGCAAATCTCTCGAAAACATGTAGCTTGAGCCTGAATTTAAAAAACTATTCCAGATAAGCGGGCATTCAAGACATGTTTTGTTTTCTACGAACAAAAAAGTTCGCGGCCTTTTTGGGCGCGGCGCTTTTTTCACTGCCGGTGGCCGCGCGGGCGGTTGTGACGCCGCCGTCATCCACCGAGCCGGGCATCGTCATGCGCGGGCTGACGCAGGAAGGCGCGTCTTCCGGTTCCGGCCATCAGGCGGTCATCGTCATTCCCACGCCCACGCAGCCGGGCGCGCAAGAGGCCAGCACGGAAAAAATTTTCATTTTGAAGGCGGTCGTCCTCGATGCGCCGAACGTCTACAACCCCATGCCCCTGTATGACATGTGGAGCGACATGGTGGGCAAGAAGGTTTCGCTGGCCGATCTCAACACCATCGCCGCACGCGTAACGAAAAAGTACCGCGACGACGGCTATATTTTCTCCCGCGCCATCGTTCCGCCGCAAAAGATCGTCGGCGGCGTCGTGCATCTGCAGGCCGTCGAAGGCCGTATCGCCCGTGTCCTCCTGACCGGACACTATAAGGACAAAAGCGGCCTCATCCGTGCGTTTGCCGACCGGATCGACACGCGCGGCCCCGCCAACACGCATAATATCGAGCGCTACCTGCTTTTGATCAACGACCTGCCGGGCATCACGGCGAAGAGCGTCATCCGACCGGCCAAGGAAGCCAACGGCGCCGATCTGATCATCGACATCGAGGAAAAGCGCGCCGAAGGCTCGTTGAGCTTCGACAACCGCGGTTCGAAATATCTCGGCCCCTATCGCGGCACGGCGGTTGCGGCCTTCAACGACGCTCTCGGCCTGCACGACCGCACGACGTTCCGCGGGATCCTTTCCACCGACACGAAGGAACTGCGCTTCGGCGACATCACGCATGAGGAGCAGATCGGCGACGACGGCGCCAAGGTGAAGGTCAGGGCGGCGTTCACGCACGCGCAGCCGGGCGGCAACGTATCATCCGACAATATCCTCGGCGACAGCCAGATGTACGATCTCGAGGGGGATTATCCCGTGGTGCGCAGCCGCCAGTACAACTGGAACCTGATCGCGGGCTTCAACTACCTCGACTCGACGACGGACGTGTCCGGCACGCAGACGGCGGATGACCACGTGCGCACCGCCCGTGCCGGAACGCACTTCGACATGACCGACGCTCTCGCTGGCGTCAGCCAGATCGACCTGACGGCGACGCAGGGGCTGAACGTGCTGGGCGCGACGCCCGACGGCACGGGCCGCTCGCGCGCCAACGGCCACGAAGAGTTTTTGAAAGGCAACATCACGGTGACGCGGATACAGAAGCTGCCGGGGCTGTGGTCGCTGATGCTGTCGGGCGCGGGGCAGCTTGCGGATCATCCCCTGTTGGCGTCTGAGGAGTTTATCGTCGGCGGCCCGACCTATGGCCGCGCTTATGATGACGGCGAGATCAGCGGCGACAACGGCTACGCCGGCGTGACGGAACTGCGCTATGGCGGCTCCGTGGAGGACAGCCCGATACTCAATTCTTATCAGGCCTATACGTTTATAGACTACGGGAAGGTAAAAAATTACGAGCCTGCCGTCGGGGAAACGAAGCAGGATTCCCTCACATCAACGGGGCTGGGTGTGAGGTTCAATCTGGCCTATGCGCTCTCCGGTGACGTCGAGTTGGACAAGCCTTTGAACAAGCTGGTGCAATCGCAGGGGAACAGGGATTCGCGCTTGTTTTTCAGTCTGTTGAAGAGGTTCTGAGGTCATGCCGCTGAAACAGCGCTGCTTGAGAGCCGTTGGAAATAACCCTTCCATTTTTTCATATTTAGTGATATGAATCTTCAAATTTATGTTAATAAAAAGTTAACTTGCCCGGGAGCAGATCGCCATGACTAACCTCTTCATTAAAAAAGAAGAATTCCGCTGGAGCTTTCAAAAGAAAGGCAAGCAGGTTCTGAACGTTTGCACCCGCCTCCTTTTCATGGCGGGCGTGGTGATGCTGATGACAGGGATGCCGACGGCGGCGCAGGCAAACCCGACAGGCGGCACGGTCGTCGGCGGTGCGGCGACGATCACCAGCACGCCCGCCGAATTGCAGATCAACCAGACAAGCCAGAACGCGGTGATCGACTGGAGTTCCTTCAATATAGCCAAAGGCGAAACGACGCATTTCTACCAGCCCGGTACGTCTGCCGTCGCGCTGAACCGCGTCGTGAACAGCGCGGAAATCAGCACCATAAACGGCAACCTGCTCGCCAACGGCCATGTGCTGGTCATCAACCCGAACGGCGTCCTGATCGGCCCGAGCGGCAATGTCGATACGGCGGGGTTCATCGCGACATCGGCCGACATCGCCAACGATGATTTCATGAACAATGCCGGCGCCGGCACGCTCGGCTTCAACATCGCGGGCGGCGCGAACGCCTCCGTCATCAACGAGGGCAAAATCACGGTTGAAGGCGAGGGGCTGGCTGCGCTGGTCGCGCCGACCGTGCGCAACGACGGCATCATTCAAGGCACGCTTTCGAAAATCCAGCTCGGCGCCGCCGATACGTTCGGCGTTGACCTCTACGGCGACGGGCTGATCAGCCTTTCCGTCGGGAATGGCGGCGCCTCCCGCACGCTCACGGCGGAGAACACGGGCTCCATCATCGCCTCGGGCGGCACGGTGCTGATGACCGCGGCGGCGGCAAACGATGTCGTCAATTCCGTCATCAATGACAGTGGCGACATTCAGGCGCAATCCCTTGTCGATCATAACGGCGAAATCATTCTCACCGCACCCGCCGCGAACGTAACGGTTTCCGGCACACTGGATGTTTCCGGCGCGACCGGCGGCGGCGACATCAAGGTCGGCGGCGATGCGCAGGGCGGCGGCACGCTCGCCCATGCTTCGACGGTCGATATTGCGTCCGGCGCGACGCTGAATGCCAGCGCGACGGACAACGGCAACGGCGGCAATATCGTCGTCTGGTCGGATAACGGCACAGCTTTTCATGGCGCGGCGCTCGCCACGGGGGGCCAAAACGGCGGCAACGGCGGCAGCGTTGAAACGTCTTCTCCGGTCAATTTGCAGGTCAGCGGCTCCAGCGTCGATACGCTCGCGCCGGAAGGCGTGGCAGGTGACTGGCTGCTTGACCCGAACAGCGTCACCATTCAGCCGTCCGGCGCAACGGGCTCGGATATCAACGTTTCCGACATAGACAACGCCAAGAGCAACGTCACCATTCAGGCGGACAACAAAATCACCTTCAACGCTGACGTGAATATGGGCTATGCGGGCGTTGGCCTGACGGCGAAGGCCGGCACGGCAGGCCCGGACTGGAACGGGCTGACCGCCGGAACGGGCGAGATTTCGCTCAGCGGCCATTACGTCCGGACTTACGGCGGCTATGTCATGTTCGAATCCGGTAATACGATCAGCGTCGGCAACGCCACGATCTATACCCGTGGCGGGGGTTTCTCCCTCATCGGCGGCGACATCAATGTCAATAACACGAGTATCGCGACCAGCGGTGGTGCAGCGACTTTCACCAGCACCTATAAGGCGGCATCGTCGAATGGCGGATGCGGCGGTGGCAACGATAACGATAATGACAGCGACGATAACGCCTCGGACGGACAGATTTCTCTCCAAAAAATGACCCTGAATACGTCCGGCGGCACGGCGGGCGGCGGCATTACCATTGTCAACGACGGATTTACATGGAATGGCACGCCGGCACAACTGGCCAACAATTTCGGCAATAAAAATTCCTTCGAGACGTCGGGCAACGCCGGAAAGGTTTCCATCACCAGCCATTCAATCAGGGAAAGCAACAACAACTGCATTTCCGCGGGCGGAACGAACTGCGTTGTGAATGACCCTGTTCCGCTGACGATGCTGACCTTTACGGCGGATAACAAGACCAAAACCTATGGCCAGACGTTCATGTTCGGAGCGAATGACTATACGCTGACGGGCACGCTGGCGCAGGGAGACAACGC
>JAGXAX010000092.1 GCA_018971405.1 Alphaproteobacteria bacterium
CGCCGCGATCGGCACGGGCAGGATGTAGGCCATGAAAAGCTGGAGGGCGGCGATCATTATTTGACGACCCCAAGCGCCCTGCCGACCTTGCCGAACGCCGCAATCGCCTTGTCGAGATGCGCCGTTTCATGCGCGGCGGACATCTGCGTGCGGATGCGCGCCTTGCCTTGCGGCACCACCGGATAGGAGAACGCGATCACGTATACGCCTTCGTTCAGCATCGCGTCGGCGAATTTTTTGGCCAGCGGGGCGTCGTAGAGCATGACCGGCACGATGGGATGCTCGCCCGGCACCAGGTCAAACCCCAGTTTCGTCATGCCGGCGCGGAAATATTGCGCGTTGGCGCGGAGTTTTTCCAGCCGCAGCGGCTCGGACTTGACGAGGTCGATGGCGGCGATGGAGGAGGCGACGATTGGCGGTGCCATGGTGTTCGAGAAGAGATAAGGCCGCGAGCGCTGCCTGAGCCAGCCGATAATTTCCTTCCGCCCCGAGGTAAAACCGCCGGAGGCGCCGCCTAAAGCTTTTCCAAAAGTTCCGGTGACGATGTCCACCTTGTCCTGCACGCCGCAGCGTTCAGGCGTGCCCGCGCCGGTCTTGCCGATGAAGCCGACGGCGTGGCTGTCGTCCACCATCACCAGCGCATTGTATTTTTCCGCCAGTGCGCAGATGCCTTGCAGGTTGGCGATGATGCCGTCCATCGAGAAGACGCCGTCGGTGACGACCAGCCTGTAACGCGCGCTTGCCGCCGCTTTGAGCTGCGTTTCGAGGTCGTCCATGTTGTTGTTCTTGTAGCGGAAGCGTTTGGCCTTGCAGAGGCGGATGCCGTCGATGATGCTGGCGTGGTTGAGCTCGTCGCTGATGACGGCGTCTTCTTCGCCGAGAAGCGTCTCGAACAGCCCGCCGTTGGCGTCGAAGCAGGAGCTGTACAAAATCGTGTCTTCTGTCCTGAGAAAATCGCTGACGGTTTTTTCCAGCTTCTTGTGCAGGTCCTGCGTGCCGCAGATGAAGCGCACCGAGGCCATGCCGAGGCCATGATCGTCGAGCGCCTGATGGGCGGCCTTGACCAGAACGGGATGGTTGGCGAGGCCAAGGTAGTTGTTGGCGCACAAGTTAATGACGCTGTGGGCATTGCTGTTTGCCGCCCGCACGCGGATTTCCGCCTCCTGCGGCGAGATGATGATCCGTTCGGACTTGAAGAGACCCAGGCTTTCCAGCGCATGCGCCTCGTCGGCGAGATGTTTCAAAATAGGCTTTGTCATGGTTTCTGGTGTAGCATATAAATCATGTAAATGTCACGCGCCTCTATTTTATGGAATATTTAAATGCAGATAGATCATTTTGTCGTCAGAATCCGCGAGAAAGTCGGCGAGCTTCATGCGGAATTCGAGAAAGGCGCGGACGAAAGGCGCAGGAAGTTCCGCTACCGGCTGGAGCAGGGCAAGGTCGTTTTCGAGCAGGCGGCCGTGTTGCGCCACCGCGTGTCGCGGATGAAGCTGCACAAGTTCCTGATCGATTCAAAACTGGGGGCTGTCATTACCGCGCCGGTGATTTACAGCCTGATCGTTCCGATCGCGCTGCTCGACCTGTTCATGACCGTCTACCAGCATATCAACTTTCGCGTCTACCGCATTCCGCGGGTGAAACGATCCGAATTCATCGTGATGGACCGGCAATATCTCGCTTACCTCAACATCATCCAGAAGGTAAACTGCATTTATTGCGAATACGCCAACGGCGTCATCGCCTACGCCCGCGAGATCGCCTGCCGTACCGAGCAGTTCTGGTGCCCCATCAAGCACGCGCGCAAGGTGATGAACGTGCACAACCGTTACAACGAGTTCATTGAATACGGCGATAGCGATGATTTCGGGCGGAAATACCGTTCCCAGCGGGAAAAATGCCGCATTCCCGACCCTCCGCTCCACGATGCCGCCAACGACGGGGCCAATTCCGCCGCCTGATCAATCTTCTTCGCCTTCGCAGGGGTTTTCGGACTGTTGCGCGTATTTCGCGCCGATATGCTTTTCGCCGCGCGCTTCCGCGAGCTTCATCTGCCTGTGACGCTCGGCGGCAGCGGCCTTTTTCTCCGGCGTTAGGCTGTCATGACAATGCGGGCAGGCGACACCTTCGACATACTTCGGGTTTTTCTTGTCCGCCGCGCAGACGGGGCGGCGGCACGACGGGCAAAGGTCGTAAGAGCCGGTTTTCAGCCCGTGTTTCACCGCCACGCGCCGGTCGAAGACGAAGCATTCGCCCTGCCACAGGCTTTCTTCTTCAGGCACGGTTTCGAGATATTTCAAAATGCCGCCCTTGAGGTGATAAACCTCTTCGAAGCCGAGTTTTTTCATGTAGGCCGAGGCCTTTTCGCAGCGGATGCCGCCGGTGCAGAACATGGCGACCTTTTTGTGCTTTTGATTATCGAGATTGCGCGATACGTAAGCGGGGAATTCGCGGAACGTTTCTGTTTGCGGGTTGAGTGCGCCTTTGAAAGTGCCGACGGCGACTTCGTAATCGTTGCGCGTGTCGATGAGGAGCGTTTCCGGATCGGTGATGATGCCGTTCCATGCCGCGGGATCCACGTAAACGCCGACGGTTTCGCTCGGGTCGATGCCGTCGAGGCCGATGGTGACGATTTCTTTTTTAATCCGCACCTTCATGCGATGGAACGGCGCGTTTTCCGCGCCCGATTCCTTATGGTCGAGATCTTTCAGTGCGGGCATGGCGCGCAGGAACGAAAGCAGGCCGTCGATGCCGCCCCGCGTGCCCGCGACCGTGCCGTTGATGCCCTCCGGCGCCAGCAGCAGCGTGCCGCAAATATCGTTTTCCGCGCAAATCTCCGCGATCTCCGCGCGCAGCTTTTCAAGCTCCGCAAGCGGCGCGAATTTATACAGGGCGGCGACGACGTGTTGTTCCATATGCGGGTTATATCCCGTGCGGGCGGCAGGAGGCAACGTTTTTCGGCTTAAGAGGCCTTGCCGCCGACGATGTGGAGGCTGTTCCGCAGAAGCCCGCGCCCGTAGGCGGCGGCGTATTCCCGGAACTTGTCCGACGGCAGCGGACGGCTGTACTGGAAGCCTTGGGCCTCGTCGCAGCCCACGTCCTTGAGGAAGGCGAGGTGGTAGGCCGTTTCCACGCCCTCGGCCATGACCTTGACGCCGAGGCTGTGGCCGAGCGTGATGATGGTCTTGACGATGGCGGCGTCCTCTTCGTTGATCAGCGCGTTGCGGACGAACGACGGGTCGATCTTCAGCCGGTCGACAGGGAAGGAGCGCAGCGCGGCGAGCGATGAATAGCCGGTGCCGAAATCGTCCACGGCGAGCCGTACGCCCAGTTCGTGCAGCTGGCGCAGGGTCTCTATGGACGTCGGCATGTCTTCCATGAAGACGCTTTCGGTGATCTCGAGTTCGAGCAGGCGCGCGTCGAAGCCCGTTTCCTTCAAAATGCGCGCGACGGTGTCCACGATGTCGCCGTGGTGAAACTGCATGGAGGTGATGTTGACCGCGACGGAGAGCGCCGCGCCGCCTTTGTCCTGCCACTCCCTTCCGGCTTTGCACGCGTGGCGCAGCACCCATTCGCCGAGGGGGATGATCAGTCCGGTCTGCTCCGCGACCTGCACGAATTCCTCGAGCGGCACAAGGTGGCTGCCTTCGGGGCTGTTGTCGGGGCAGTGCCAGCGCAGCAGCGCCTCGGACCCGACGATCGCCCCCGTGGCGAGGTCGAACTGCGGCTGGAAATAAAGCTGCAGCTGGTCGCCCTGCAGGGCTTCGCGCAGGTCGCCGAGAAGGCGGAAGCGCCGGCTCACGGCAAGGTCGAGATCGTCGGAATAATAGCGCACCGTGTCGTTGCCGTCTTCCTTGGCGCGGCTGAGGGCGATGTCGGCGTTCTTCATGAGCGTGCGCGCGTCGTGTCCGTCGTAAGGCGACGTGCACGCGCCCACCGAGACGCGCACCTTGAATTCCTCCTGCAGGATGTTGACCGGCGCGGAAAGGGCGCCGAGAAGGCGCTCGAGCGTGGCGGAGCCGTCGTGGTCCGCGTAATCGAGCAGCGTCATGACGGCGAACAGATCCGCGTTGATTCGCGCCACCACGGCGTCCGCCGGCGCGGCGCCGAGCAGGCGGCGGCCCACCGCTTCGAGGAAGCGGTCGCCGATCTCATGGCCCATCGTGTTATTGAGGTCCCTGAAATGGTCGATGTCGATGAAGAACACGCTGAGACGCCTGTTTTCGCCCTTGACCTTGCGCTTGATCGTTTCTTCCAGTTTTTCCATGAAGAGCGTCCTGTTCGGCAGGCCGGTAAGCGTGTCGAAATAGGCGAGGCGATGGATGCGCTCTTCCGTCTGGCGCTCCATCTGCTTTATGTTCCACGCATTCTTGCGGATCAGGCTGTTGGCGATGCGCAGGGTGACGCCGACCTCGTCGCGGCCTTCCTTGCCGGCCCCGAGGATTTCCGGCTCCTTGGGGTTCTCTGCGGCGTTGAGGAGGTTTTTACGCAGGGTCAGGACAGGCTCAAGCAGCCACTGTCCGAGCGCGAGCATAAGGATGCTCGTCACCAGACCTGCCATGAGGAAGAAAACGAGAATGCATTTTTCGACATATTGCGTGACGGCTTGCGGAATGCCGGAAGAGTCGATTGCCGCCACCACGTTGAAAGGGCTGTCGAGATCCGACGGCGTGTAAACCACTTCATATCTGTCCTTGTCCGATGTCCAGTAGGTCGCCAGTCCCTGCGGCGGCAGCGTGGTCTCCTCGCCGAAGGAGATGATCTGGTTGTCGTCGAGGCCGTATATGGCGAGCCCGCGGACGGGGCTTGTGGACATGATGCGGTTCGCGTCCGCGAGGCTGAGCGGGGTATCGTCTTTCTGTAGCTTTGCGGGCGTGATTTTTGCCAGATGCTGTATGATGGCGGTGCGGGCGACCGCGCGCAATTGCGCGAGCTGCGTCATTTCGAAATTCTGCTTCGAATAATAAAGCGCGGCGCCCTGAACAAGAAGAATGACGGCGAAGACGGTCAGCGTGATGCGCCAGCTGATGCGGCTCCGCCATATATGCGGCGCGACGTCTGCGGACGGCGCATCGTCGCCGGACGCGTTTCCCGTCCGGGCGCGTAGCGAAGGTATCCGCCATTCCGACATTTTCTTTTTCACAAGGCTTGCCCCCCGCGGATATTCCGGCGTGCGCCGCCGGATACACCACTTGCTATTATTATATCCATTCTTCTTGAATTATTTATTAACAACTGAATAACGTTTGAAACAATATGCTGGTAAATTAACGTTTTGTTTACTTTCGCCGGCGCGAACCTTTCCGCTTTTCAGGGAGATACGGCGGGGTATGGCGGACTTCCGGCCAAATGGTGTGGATTTGTTAAGACAGTGATGTTAACCTTTACGGGTAAAATATCCGGTTCCTTTTTTCCGAGGAAACGGCAGGCGAAAGAAAAAGAAGACATGGATAATGACCCGTTTTCCGGTTCTGTGCCGCAAAACGCCCGGCCGGAAGCCAAAGGCGGACAAGTTTCTGTTTTCAAAAAAATAACCGTTTTCAAAACGCGCACCAAGCTGTTCGGCATATTCATCCTGATGTTCGCCGGTCTTTTTTACGCGAACAAGATCATCATCGCGCAAACGCTGACCAGCAACCATTCGATCGAAAGCCAGAGCAGGATCATGGCCAATCAGGCAGTCTTGTCCGACGCCATCAGTTGCTTCGGCGCTGTCAAATTCTGGTTCGCCGTTCTGGACAACGGTCTGCGCAAGACGCCTGTCGAACTGCCGGACCAGAGCGCCGAGCGCGGCGTGCGGTGCGATCTCGACAAGTTCGGCTACTACCTGAAGAGCCTCGATGCCTTTTCAAAAGAAGGCGTCGATGTCGAACGCAACTATAAAGAGATGCGCAACCTGCCGCGCGCGGCGATGAACGATTATATCGGCGGAAACGCCGCGCAGGGCCGGATGGTGATGGCGGAGGCCTATAGCCGGATCTCCGCGATAGACAAGGATCTCGGTGTGATTTCCTCCAGAATCAACCAGTCTTCGTCCAGACTGTCCGCACAGGCTTTTGCCGAATCCGCTCGCTTCCGCAAGTTTCCCGTCCTGTTCCTCGTGTTCGGCATCGGCGGCATCCTCATGGTCAATGCCGTGATCTTCTTCAACATTTTCCAGCCGATAGAAAACATCATTTCGACGATGGTCGATGCCAGCCAGGACCCTCACCACACCGAGAACCACATCATCCG
>JAGXAX010000093.1 GCA_018971405.1 Alphaproteobacteria bacterium
CCGCCGCCGCGCTCGACATCCTCGTGCACGACCACCTGATCATCTCGCAAAACGGGCATGTGAGTTTCAAGTCTCTCGGCATACTGAGTTTTACCGCCTAGACACTTCTGCGCGGCACGAAGACGACGGCTTCCATTTCCATCACGGTTTCGCCGTTTTGGTTGGTGACGGTATTTTTGGTGCGCATCAGGCCGCGCGCGGGCGATTTTTCCGACGGGCGGAGATCCGTGATCTCGACGGTCAGCGACAAAAGGTCGCCCGGGCGGACAGGGCGCGGCCAGCTGATGTTCTCGACCGCGCGGCCCACCATGCCGCCTTGCATTTTCGGCGTCGCTTCGACGATCATCCGCATGGCCAGCGCCGCCGTGTGCCAGCCGCTCGCCACCAGTTCGCCGAAGACGGTGTCTTTCGCTTTGACGGGGTCGGTGTGGAAGTCCTGCGGGTCGAACTGGCGGGCGAAGGCGATGATCTCTTCCTGCGTGACTTTCTGCGGCCCGGCGGTGAATTTTTGCCCGGCCGTCAGGTCTTCGAGGGTGATGAAAGGCGTTTTATCTGTCATTCCGGTATTATATTTCTTTACAATCAATAAGTTAATAGATATATTAATTTTCATAAATAAATTGACGCCGTTATATATTTATGTATAATTAAAAAATCATTATTTTCAGGACGAGGGCGGAGCATGCGGAAATCGCTGACATCGCGGGCGCAGGAGTTCAACAGAACGTCGGCGGCGGCTTATGCCGCTTTCCCGCTGCAGTTGGAAAGACTGACCGTCCTGCTTGTGCCGACGTCGGATACGCCGGTTTACGTCGCGCCGGCGGTCGCGGAGAAACTGTCGCAGAATATCGCCGGCGTCAAAAAGGCCGTGACCGATTTATCCGACCTGATGCAAAAGCACGGCTGGGCCGGACTGGCGAACAAATGCGAATATGTGGCGGGAACGCCCGTCAACCTGATCGCCCTGAAAGGAAACCTGCCGGGCATCTTTTACAAGTCCTGCACGAAAGAGATGCGCGAGCTTTTTGTGCTCGATCACGAGCTGGGGCATCACGTGACCGAGAAAGGGATCGGCGGTGGCTATAGTAGCGAGATGAAGGAAAGTTCCGCCGACGCCTACGCCGCGCTGCGCCATGTCCAGCGCTTCGGGAAAGATACGCTCTTTATAAAAAAACGGGGAAACATTATGGCTGCAAACATTGTTTTGCACGCTGACGCCGCACATTACACGACGGACACTATTCATCGGGCCCTGCAGGTCGCCGAAGAGCAGGACGTTTCAAGACTTCCGCTCGAGGAGACGGCGGCGCTTGCGGGAAAAATAGCTGATGAAACCTGTCTGAATGCGGGGACCGCCATAAAAGTCCGCAATGCCTATTTGCCCGTCAATCGGGCCTGCCGCAAGCACATCGGCGGCGTTTCCGAAGTTGTCGATAAAATCGTGGCGCGGGACAGCACGGCCTATGACCTTATTTGCAGGGAGACCATTGCCGTGATGCGGGCGCATGTGTCCGATGCGGATATTTTCGAGGCGGGCAGCCGTTTCCTGACAGGCCATTCGTCCTGGATGAAATTCGTGAAGAAGCATGCAAAAACGGATTCTTTCTACAAAGACGCGCTCGACTTCCTTAAAAAAGGGCCGTCCGCGTCCGTCCCTGCGCCGCAGGCGCCGTCTGTTTCTCAGCCGCAGGCGCTGTCTGTTTCTCAGCCGCAGGCGCCGTCTGTTTCTCAGCCGCAGGCGCTGTCGGCCTCTCTGCCGCCGCGCCGGCAAGGGCCCGCGGGAAACGGGCTTTAAGAGATACATCATGGCCGCAATCGCAGAAAAATTCCGCGCCGCCGCCCGAAAGCCGCAGGATACGGCCTTCGATTTCGACCGCGAAGTGGCGCAGGTCTGGCGCGATTTTCCGGAGGTGAAGGACAAGATTTTCTTTTTTGACGCCAGCGACAATGCGCGGCTCGTCTATCCCGAAGAGGGCAAAGGCCGGGAAGCCGCCCAGGCGTTTTCGGACAGGCACCATATTCCGAAGGGCATGCAGGACGCTTTTGCGGCATGGCGGGGAAAAAACTCCTATTGCCAGCCGCTCGGCGGCGGCAGGCGGCTGCTTTTCGTTCTGACGGAGAAGCATCCTTACGACAAAATCTCGCCGCGCGCGCCGCTGGCGCAGGAGACGGCGTTCGTTTTCGACCACGAGCTCGGGCATGCCGTCATTCCGGAGGGCACCGGCCTCGGCAACAGGGGGGAGTGCATCGCCGACGCCTATGCGACCATCCGGCATTTGCAGCGTTACGGCGCGGATTCGCCTTTCATCGGCCATGTCGTGAACAACAGGGCTTTCGATCTCGTTTTCAGGGATCAGTGGTACGGCAGCACGCATTTCACCAGCTCCGTCACGGGAAAAATCCTCGAATGCCGCCATGATGTCGATTGGGCGGCCCTGACGCCGCTGCAGACGGCCGCGCTGGCGCGGAAGTTCGCGCTGGAGCATGAAATAGGGTATGAAGCCCTGCATATGCTCGAAAAGGACTTCAGCGCGCTGCACGAGAAGGCGGACAGCATCGCCCGCGGCGATAAGGCGCCGCTGAAGGAACTGGCGAAAAAAGTCCTGTCCACGGACGTGTCGGATGTTTTCAAATACGGCGCGGCCGCATTGGCGCTTTACGTCGACAAGCGGACGGCTGATGCCGTCCTGCAGGGCCGGTACTGGAACAAGGTGCGCCGGAAGCTGGCGAAAAAGGAAAAGGCTCTCGCGCCGGAAGCGTCATGCCCGCCGGAAGTTCTGAAAAATATATCTCCATTTAAGGGGAAGATTTAAGCGGCGCGTTGTTATAAACTCCTTTAATCGAAAAACCGGATTAAGGAGCGTGCCGATGCCCAGCTACAAAGCCCCTCTCGACGACATGCGTTTCGTGCTGAACGAGGTGCTGGATGTGGCGCGGCTTTCGCGCATTCCCGATTTCGCGCAGGTCGACCGGGCGACGATCAACCAGTTCCTCGAAGAGATCGCCAAAATGGCCGAGAACGTGCTGTTCCCGCTCAACGCCACGGGCGACCGCGAGGGCTGCGTGCATGACCGCGACACCAAGGCGGTCAAAACGCCGACGGGTTTTAAAGACGCCTACAAACAGTTTTGCGAGGCGGGGCTGACCGGCTTCGCCTGCGACCCGAAATTCGGCGGCCTCGGCATGCCGATCGTTCTCAACACCGCCTTGAGCGAGATGTTCTGCTCGGCCAACCTCGCGTTCGGCATGTATCCGGGCCTTTCCCACGGCGCTTACAACGCGCTGCACGAATACGGCACCGACGAGCAGAAAAGCGCCTATCTGCCGAAGCTCGTCTCCGGCGAATGGTCGGGGACGATGTGCCTGACCGAGCCGCAGTGCGGCACCGACCTCGGCCTCATCAAAACAAAAGCCGTGAAAAACGCCGACGGGTCTTACGCCATCACCGGCACGAAGATTTTCATCTCGGCGGGCGAGCATGACCTCACATCGAACATCTGCCATCTCGTGCTGGCGAAGATCGAGGCGGCGGACACGCCCGAAGGCATCAAGGGCATCAGCCTCTTCATCGTGCCGAAGTTCCTGCCGGAGGGCATGGCGCATAACAACGTCACCTGCGGGCGCATCGAGGAGAAGATGGGCATCCACGGCAATTCCACCTGCGAGATGAACTTCGACGGCGCGAAAGGCTGGCTGGTGGGCGAAGCCCACAAGGGCATGAAGGCGATGTTCGTGATGATGAACGAGGCGCGGCTCGGCGTCGGCCTGCAGGGGCTGGGCTTGAGCGAAGTCGCCTATCAAAACGGCCTCAATTACGCGCTGGAGCGCGTGCAGAGCCCGCCGATTGATCAAAAAGGCGCGCACGCCTCCGTCGCCATCATCAATCACCCCGACGTGCGGCGCGAGCTTTTGAGCATCAAGGCCGCGGTCGAGGGCGAACGCATGCTGGCTTACTGGCTTTCCATGCAGCTCGACATCGCGCAGAAAGATCCGGATGAAAAAGCGCGCGCGAAGGCCAAAGCCTACGTCGACCTGCTGACACCGGTCGTCAAGGCGCATTTCACCGACAACGCGGTCGAGAACACCAATTCGGCGATACAGGTCTTCGGCGGCCACGGCTACATTAAAGAGCACGGCATGGAGCAGTTCAACCGCGACGCGCGCATCACCCGCCTTTACGAGGGCACCAACGGCATCCAGGGGCTCGACCTCGTCGGGCGCAAGGTTTTGAAAGAGAATTTGTTGCCCGGATATCTCAGGCTGCTGCGCGAGGATCTGGCGGCGGCGAAAAAGAACGGCGTCGCGCCCGACATGGTCGCGCCGGTGGCGCGGGCGGCGGGGAAACTCGCCTGGATCACGCGGAAATTGCGCCTGTGGGCGATGCTGGGAACGCTGCGGCGGAACATGTCGTTCATGCGCGACGCCGCGGGCATGTCCACCGACTATTACAAGCTGATGAGCCTCGTCGTCATCGGCCATATGTGGGTGAAGATGGCCGACGCGGCGGCGCAAAAGCTCGCCGCCAGTCCCGCAGGCGATGTCCGCGATTTCTATGAAACGAAAATCAAAACCGCGCGTTTCTACATGAAGAAAGTCATGCCGCGGGCGGAGGCCTTCGTCGGAACGATCGGCGGCGGCGCGGAGGTGCTGATGGACATTCCGGCGGAAAAACTCGCGCATGCGCAAACAACGATAGGGGCGGCGTCATGAAAAAATTCCTCAAGGGCCTTCTGTGGTTCGTCGTCTGCTTCGTCGCGCTGGACGTGGCGCTCGCCGCCGCCCTGCCGTTTGTCGTGCCGATGGCGAAGGTCGAGGCGCTGGTGAAGGAGAAAGTCCGCGCGGCGACGGGGCGCGACATCGCGTTCAGCGGCGCGAAGTTCGTCTTCTGGCCGGATATCGGCGTGCGCCTGACGGACGTTTCCTTCGGCAACCCCGCGTGGGCGCAGCAAAAGAACATGCTGTCGCTGAAGCAGGCCGACGTGGCGCTGGCTGTGATGCCGCTGCTGCACAAGCAGATCGTCCTCAAGCGCTTCATCCTCGACGCGCCGGACATCGACCTTGAAATTTCCAAAGACGGGCAGCGGAACTGGGATTTTTCCAAAGCGCCCGCCGCCGCCGCGGTCGCCGCCGCGGCAAACGCGCCGCGCAAGAGCGTGCCCGCGCCGTCGGCGTTTGATTTCCACTTCGGGGAGATGCGGATCTCCGGCGGGAAACTGGTTTTTACCGACATGCAAAAGAGCCAGACCGTCCGCCTTGACGATATCGGCGTCAGCGTCAAGTGGCCGGACAGCGCAAGCCCGCTGCATATCGACGGCGCGGTGACGTACAAGGGCGAACGCGTCGCGCTCGCGCTCGCGCTCGACAAGCCGGCGGATCTTCTCGCCGGACGGCAGTCCGGCGGGCAGGCGAGCGTCAGGTCGGATGTCCTGTCGGCCACGGCCAGCGGCGGCTTCGCCACGCAGGGCGTCCTCTTCGGCGGCCGTGTGAAAGCGGACGTGCCGGATCTCGCGGCGGCGCTCGCCTGGCTGCAGGGCGCGGCGGCGCCGAAAAAGCCGCCGTTCAAAAAAATCTCCTTCAGCGGCGACGCGCGGCTGGAACCGGCCGGCCTGACCCTGAAAGGGGCGACGCTGGCGCTGGACGACGTGCAGGCGAAGGGCGATGTCAGCGTCGGCTTCGCGCACAAGCCGGACATCACGGCGCGGCTCTCTTTGAACAAGCTTGACCTCGACCGCTTCACCGGCGGCAAGGCGGGCGCGACGGGCGGCGTGAAATCCGGCGCCGGCGGAAAAACCTCTCCCGCGAACGGCGGCTGGGACGCGATGCCGCTCGATTTCTCCGGTCTGAACGCTCTCGACGCCGACCTTCGGCTGGACACGCAGGGCTTCACGCTGCGCGGCGCCGCCGTCGGCCCGTCGGTGCTGACGGTGAAGCTGCAGAACGGCGTGTTGCAGTTCCAGTCCTCCAGAGCGACGCTGTTCGGCGGGTATTTTTCCTCCGCTCTCGGCCTCAACGCGGCCGGGGCCGTGCCGAAATTGTCTTTCGCCTTCGACATGGAGGGCGTGCAGGCCGAGCCGGTGCTGGCGACCTTCGCGCACTTTGGCAAGCTGAGCGGCGCGGCGACGGCGCGGGTGAACGTAACGGCCGCGGGCGACAGCCAGAAGGCGATCATCTCCAGCCTCGGCGGCGCCG
>JAGXAX010000094.1 GCA_018971405.1 Alphaproteobacteria bacterium
CAACGACAAAATTAAATTCGAGATAAAAAATATTGGGGAAACGCAAGCCAAACTTCTTTCCCGTTGTGTTGGAGTACAAACCACCGCCCCTGTATTTCAGCGCCCTGAACGCAACCCTCAAACTTTCAAAGAAGACGTAACCTTGCCCAGTGGACAAGGGATAGGAAGAGAATTCGATTATTCAAAACCAAGCGATACTACAAGCACGAACATCTGGTGTTTCGGAAGCATCGTCTATAAGGACGGGGCAGGCATGGTTCGCACAACCGGGTTTTGCCGCAGCTACGACAAAGACACCGAGCGATTCACGCCGCTGCAAGACAGTGACTACGAATACGCCTATTAGAACGTTTCCCTTGACAGCCGCCGCAATCCATGATTGAATGAAAAGGCTCATGCGGTGGGTTTTCCCATCCCTGTGCCAAAGCGAAGGACCTGATCTGGCAGACATGCCGACAGGTCCTTTTTTATTTTGACGCAAACGAAAGGAGGCGCCTTTGCGTTCCGCCGCCGCCGTTCCGCGCAGAAACGCGTCTGCGCCGTTTTCCCCCGTTTCACCGACACACAGGCCGTATCGCGCTGCGCGAAAAATACGGACAAATGCGGTCAAATGCAGGCCGGATACGGACAAATGCGGGTACTTTGCGGACAAATGCGGGCGGAATGCGGGCAAATGCGGACATGGAAAAAACGAATTCAGGAAACTCTACCGAAGGTTGCTTTTACGAGGATTGTACGCTCAAAGACCCGACCGTTCCCCCCGCCGCCGCAAAAATACACTTCCGGCTGTGGCGCGAAAAGCGGCTGACGATTACCAGCCTCTGCAACGCGCACGACCTCAGGGACGTTCCGCGCAGCACCGTCAAACATCACCTGCGCCTGCTCGTCGCGCGCGGCTACGTGCAGCGCCACGGACGCGGCAAAGGCACCTGGTATACGTTATAAGGATTGCAGGCTCAGATCTCTTCCGGATGGCGCGCCCAGTCCCTGCGGAGGACGGTGACTTCGCCCTCGCGCACCGCGTCGAAATATTTCAGCGCGTCGGCCATCTCGCGCTGGTCGACGATTTTTTCGTCGGTGCGCACGGGCCGGCTGAGAAGATAGATCGAGGCGAATTCGGATTTCATCATGCCGATGGAGCGGCAGGCGGCGGCGAAAAGTTTTCCGCCCTCCTTCCGGATGATGCGCAGGACGGCGTCGGCCGGCAGCTCCAGCTTCGCCGCCATCAGCGCGACGAAGAACGAAACCTGCCCGCGGCGCAGCGCCTTGATCATCTGCGACGGGGAATTTTCGCCCCGTTCGCCGAAGCGCTCCGCCAGCGCCGTCATTTCCGGCGTGACGCGCAGCGCGCCTTTCGCCTCGAAGCACAGCTCCTCGACGAGATTGTCGAGCGACGCCTCGATGGCCGCGGCGGAAACCTGGAAACGCTTGCCGATGTCGCGGCGCAGCGCCTGCGAAACGCAGCCGTAGAGTTGCGCCGCGAGCTCGCCGTCGACCTCGGAGCGGCGCAGCAGCGCTTCCTGCAGCTTCTCGTATTTCAGCGACGTCCTGACGAGGCGCTTCATCCCGCTCTTCGTCAGGTTGACGTTCTGGTTTTCGAGCATGTTGACCGCCGTGCCGGCGTCGCCCGTCTCGATCAGCCGTCCCGCCACCGCGGGGCTGATCCGCGCGCGCCGCGCGATCGAGCGCCAGTATTCCGCGCCCTTCGAGGAAATGATGTAGACGAGGTCCACGTCGTTCAATACCGTGCTGTGCTGCAAAATCGGCCGCGCCACGGAAATCTCGTCGTTGGCGAGGTAGATGACGACTTCCGGCGGCACGTTCGGCAGCACCGCCAGCCGCTCCGCCAGCGCCTCGCGCAGGTCGATCTCCGCCTGCCGGATCAGCTGCATCATGATCTCCACGATCAGCCGGTGCTCCATCTCGTTCAGCGCGTCATGCTCGAAAAAGCTGGAAACCGCATTGGCCAGCGCGTAACGCCCCGTCGGCGTCGTGTCTTGCGCAAGCTGCAAAAGTTGTCTCGAGTCCATCAGGCCAAGCCTCCCCGCATAAGCATCATAGCTGACATTCCAGTATTTGCTCACCACCCCTATCCCCCCTATTATAGCAACGTTTTATGTATTATGTATATAATTATTTCAATTTCCACTAAAACTTTATATAAATTATGTTAATGAATAATGAATTTTTAAAAGGTTATGCAGAAAAATCGAATTTATCGTTATGAAAATTAAAAATGAAAAGAAATCAGACACTTAATAAATGAGAAAAAAACCCTTGCAACATAACCTTTCCATACGTTATAAACCTTCTAAATCCCAAGCTGTTATAGGCGCTATGCCCGTAATGAGCGTTAACAAAAAGGGTGGGCTTCAAAAGAGCCCGCCCTTTTGCTTAGGAAATTTTGATACAGTGAACAAACCGCCGCTTATTCGAAAAATCGAAGACGCCATCACCCCCGCCGTCGAGTCCATGGGATTCGAGCTGGTGCGGGTGCTGATGACCGGCGCGGGCAAACCGACCCTGCAGATCATGGCCGAGCGGCCATGGAATGCGGAGACGAAAAAGGGCGGCACGATCACGATCGACGAGTGCGGGAAGCTCTCGCAGGCCATTTCCGCGGTGCTCGACGTCGAGAACGTGATGGAGGACAAGCCCTACTTCCTCGAAGTCGGCTCGCCCGGCATCGACCGCCCGCTCACGCGCCTCAAGGACTTCGACCGCTTCGCGGGACAGGATGCGAAGCTGGAGATCGAACCCGCCATCGGCGGCCGCAAGCGGTTCCGCGGCACGCTGAAGGGCACGAAGGGCAAGTCCGTCATCATCGCCGCGGAAGACGGCGAGGCGGAAATCCCCTTCGCCGCGATCGAGAAGGCGAAACTGACCGTCATGGACGAACTTTTGAAACCGAAGCAACGCAGCAAGCAAATCAAAGCCAACTAGGAAAACAGGAAAAAGACAATGCAGGAATTACTACAAGCCGCCGACGCCGCCGCCCGCGAGAAGAACATCGACCGCGAAATCGTCATCGTCGCCATGGAAGAGGCGATCCAGAAAGCCGGCCGCTCGAAATACGGCTACGACCACGACATCCGCGCGACGATCGACCGCAAGACGGGCGAGATCGCGCTTTACCGCTACCGCACGGTCGTCGAGGCCTTCAATCCCGAAACGCCGGAGCTCGAACCTCAGCAGATCCTGTTCAAGGACGCAAAGAAGATCAACAAGGAGATCCAGCTCGGGGAATTCATCATCGACGCCCTGCCGCCGCTCGATTTCGGCCGCATCGGCGCGCAGACCGCCAAGCAGGTCATCTTCCAGAAAGTGCGCGACGCCGAACGCGAAAAGCAATACGAGGAATACAAGGACCGCGTGGGCGAGATCGTCTCCGGCGTGGTCAAGCGCGTCGAATACGGCAACGTCACGGTCGATCTCGGCCGCGGCGAGGCCTTCATGCGCCGCAACGACGCCCTGCCCCGCGAGCATTTCAAGACCGGCGACCGCGTCCGCGCCTACATCGCCGACGTCCGTCAGGAGCCGCGCGGGCCGCAGGTCTTTTTAAGCCGCACGCACGCCGATTTCCTCGCCAAACTGTTCCGTCAGGAAGTGCCGGAAATCTATGACGGCATCATCGAGATCCGCGCCGTCGCGCGCGACCCCGGCTCACGCGCCAAGATCGCCGTCATCTCCCGCGACGGCAGCATCGACCCCGTCGGCGCCTGCGTCGGCATGCGCGGCAGCCGCGTGCAGGCCGTGGTGAGCGAACTGCAGGGCGAAAAGATCGACATCATCCCCTGGACGCAGGACACGGCGACCTTCGTCGTCAATGCGCTTTCGCCTGCCGAAGTCACCAAGGTCGTCATGGACGAGGAAAAACGCCGCCTTGACGTCGTCGTGCCGGACGACCAGCTCTCGCTGGCCATCGGCCGCCGCGGTCAGAACGTCCGCCTCGCGACGCAACTCTCCGGCTGGAACATCGACATCATGACGGAAGCGGAAGAATCCGAACGCCGCCAGAACGAATTCAAGACGCGCTCCGCCCTCTTCATCGAGGCGCTGGACGTGGACGAAGTCATCGCCCACCTGCTGGTCGTCGAAGGCTTCGTCTCGATCGAGGACATCGTCGAGACCTCCGACGCGGAAATCTCCCGCATCGAGGGCTTCGACGAAGACATCGCGGCTGAACTGAAGCGCCGCGCCGCAAGCTGGCTCGCCACCAAGAAGGATGCGTTCGAGAAGCGCGCGAGGGAAATCGGCATCAGCAAGGAACTCTCGGCGGTCGAAGGCCTGACGCAGGACATGATCATCGTCCTCGGCGAAAACGGCGTGAAGACGATGGACGACCTCGGCGACCTCGCCGGCGACGAACTGCGCGAAATGGTCGGCGAGGGCAAGCTCACCGAATCCCAGGCCAACGCGGTCATCATGGCCGCCCGCGCCGGATGGTTCGCTGACGATGGCGGCTCCGACGCCACGAAGACCGTAAGCAACGGATAACCCTGAACGAAAGAAACGGCTGACAATGACGGACAAAACTGAAAAAGAGCAAAAGAAACCGGCGCCTGCGGGCAAAGGAACGCTCAGCCTGAAAGCGCCCCTCGGCGCCGGGCCCGTGCGGCGCAACGTCGCTATGGGCCGCTCGGCAAAACCCGTCGCCGTGGAGGTCCGCAAAAAGCGCGGCGCGCAGGCCGAAACCTCCCGCAAGCCCGCCGGCCACGACGGCGACCTTCACCTGACCGACGCTGAACGCGAAAGCCGCGTCCGCGCGCTGCAGCAGTCCAAGGAAAGCCCGAAAGAATCCACGACGACGCCTTATCAGACGAAGCTCGTCATCAAAACGCCGGAAACCGAAGAATCCGGCACGGCTGAAGAAGCGCCCGCCGCAACCCAGACAGGCTCTTCCGTTGACGATGGCCGCGCGCAGCTGCAGGCCGCCGCGCCGCCCGCCGACAAGAAGCCCACCGGCCGCAAGGTCGATTTCTACAGCCGCCCCGCCGCCGACCCCCAAAGCGACACGGCGGAGGACTTTGGCAAAAAGCGCCCCGGTCTGCGCAACAGCACGACACGCAACCGCCGCAACAGCGGCAAACTGACCGTCCATCAGGTCATCAACGACACGTTGGGCGACCGCGAGGGCCGCACGCCCTCCATGGCCGCGCAGCGCCGCGCGCGCGAACGCATGCGCAAGCAGGCCGCGGGCCAGCAGGAAAAGGCCAAGCAGTTCCGCGAAGTGGTCATCCCCGAAGTCATCACCGTACAGGACCTCGCCAACCGCATGACGGAAAAACTCGGCGATGTCGTGAAAAAGCTCATGGCCCTCGGCATCATGGCTACCGCGAACCAGTCGATCGACGCCGACACAGCGGAACTGATCGTCCATGAATTCGGCCACACCTTCAAGCGCGTGCAGGAATCCGACGTCGAACTCGGCGCGCACAGCGCGGAGGACAGCGAGGAAGAACTGAAGCCGCGTCCGCCGGTCGTGACCATCATGGGTCACGTCGATCACGGCAAGACCTCCCTGCTCGACGCCATCCGCTCCGCCGATGTCGCCGCGCACGAGGCAGGCGGCATCACCCAGCATATCGGCGCCTACCAGATCCAGACCAAATCCGGCAAGAAAATCACCTTCATCGACACGCCCGGCCACGCTGCCTTCACCGAGATGCGCGCGCGCGGCGCGGACGTGACCGACATCGTCGTCCTCGTCGTCGCGGCGGACGACAGCGTCATGCCGCAGACCGTCGAGGCCATCAGCCACGCCCGCGCCGCGGGCAAACCGCTGATCATCGCCATCAACAAATGCGACCTGCCCAACGCCAACCCGGGCAAGGTGCGTCAGGAACTGCTGAGCTACGAAGTCGTCGTCGAGCAAATGGGCGGCGATAGCCAGTGCGTCGAAGTGTCCGCCAAGACCAAAAAAGGCCTCACCGATCTGGAAGAGGCGATCCTGCTGCAGGCCGAAGTCCTGCACCTGCGCGCCAACCCCGACCGTACCGCCATCGGCTCCGTCGTCGAATCCCGCCTCGAGCAGGGCCGCGGCTCGGTGGCCACTGTGCTGGTGCAAAATGGCACTCTGAAACAGGGCGACATCTTCGTCTCCGGTACGGAAACGGGCCGCGTCCGCGCGCTCATCAACGACCGCGGCCAGCAGGTGAAGGAAGC
>JAGXAX010000095.1 GCA_018971405.1 Alphaproteobacteria bacterium
TGAGGTCGCCGACGAGCTGCGAAGAGAGACCCGAAGAGCCAGCCGTTTCCAAAGTGTTAACGCTGGTCGTGTTATTCAGGTCGGTTTTCGCGGTGTTGGCGATAGACGTCAGCTGGTGCACGAGAGACGTGATGCTCGTGATGCCCTGGTTGGTCGCCTGCAGGGTCTGAATGGCCTGACCCATGCCGTCCAGAAGGGCGGAAAGGGAAGAAGCGCGGTTGCTCAGAGCCTGGGAAGCGAAATAGTTGACCGGGTTGTCCAGAGCGGAGTTGACTTTATTGCCGGTGGAGAGGGCGAGCTGCGTGGTACCCAACTCAGACGCCGTATTCTGCAGGCTGAGAAGGTTGGCACGCATTGCCGATGTAAGGGTGATTGTACCTGACATAATGATGTTCCTTTTTCTAAGGTTAGAATAAGACCGGAAATCCTGTCCCGATCATATTCTCATGCTATCATCAGGGCGGTTAATGGACGGTTAACAGGCGGACGAACTGATTCAGTATCGCTTTAACGAATTGATTTTCCAGATGGAATAGGCTTCATAAACCTTGCCGCGCGGCATGCGCCCGTCACCGGATTATTCGCCGAATCTGCGCCGCACGGACGGCAATTATACTAGCTCCATAATAGAGCGCCTGCTTCATCCTTTATCTCGCAGCAGGCCTATGCAAGGATGATATGCGGATCGTTTCAAGCATCTTCCCCGCCGCACCGGAGAACTGATTTCCATGACAAAACATCTTTTATCCATCGGGATGCCCTCCAACAGAAATCTGGCCTTGAGCGCGACGGCCATCCGCAGCGCCCTCGATTATTGCCGGAATAACGGGCACCGGCTCGTCGTTTCCGACAATTCCGGCGATGCGGCGAAAGAAAAGGAATACGCCGCCGCGTTTCAGGGCGACCACCTCTATATCAAAAGCCCGCCCTGCGGCGTGATCGAAAACTGGCAACGCGCCTTCGAAGCGACGGACGGCGAATTCGTCCTGATGATGGGAGATGACGACAGCTTCTTCAGCTTCGGCCCGCAGCCGGATTTCGGACGGGTGGAAGACAGCATCGTCGCCATCAAGCCCGCCATCCTCGGCTATACGGAAGCCCACGGCATCCAGCGCATCGACAACAAGCCCGTTCTGGCGCGCCACGCGTCCGACCGCATCATGGAGAACCTGAAAAACGCCCAGGGCGCCAACCTCGGCTTCTTCAGCTTCTGGCGGCGGACGGTGCTGAAATCGATCATGGACCTGTGGCTGATCCATCACCCCACCAAGGGCGCCTATACCGACTGGGCGGCCATGAACGGCCTCATCTCTTCCGGAAGCGCGATCATCAACCCTTCGGCGTGCTATTTCTACAACCTGCAAAACTGGTCGGGCACGCAGGACGAAATCGGCACGGAAGTGGACAGGCATTTCATCAACGCCGGTCTGCCCGCGGGGTCGGCCGCGTACCAAACCCTGTTTATCGGCATCGACTCCTTCATCTTCGTCGGCCGCAAGGATTCGCCCTTGCCGCACAAGGAGCGCGAACAGGCCGCGACCACCTGCCTCAGTTTCTACCTGCAACATTACGTCAGGGCCGTTCCGGAGACATCGCCCCATCCGAACGCGAAAGACATCGCCGCACTCTCCCAAAAGCTCGTCGGCAACAGCACCGTCACGGGGATATTCGACGCCCTGTCTGATGTCCTCGACGCCCTTCGCCCCGATCTCGGACGGGAATACCGCGACTATTACCAGCATGCCATCGGCAAACCGTGGGGAAATTTTTAGAAATCCGCCGCTATGCCCTTCACATTGAGGCGGAAACTTCACATGCGAAACTGCCGCTTACCATCGGGCGGCTTGCGGCCGGTCAGACGCACCCTGACGTCGTCATCAAGCTCGTTCACCGGAAAAAAAGAAGTCGTGCCGGTGCACTCATCGTAAACGCGCAGGCTGTTCACGTCGTGGCTGATCCTGATGCGGCTGTTCGCATCCAGCGTCTTTGCCTCGCCCGCCAGAATGGCCACATCCCCTTCGCTGAGCCTGTTGAAAGGATCGACGGTTATGAAGGCGCGCCGCCAGAAATGATCCTACTTCTGCCCCGTCAGCAAAAAAATCTTGTATTCGCCGGAAACGTAAAGCGTCTGGATACGCTCTTCAATAAATCCGTCCAGTCTTTTTGTCATAACATAAATATCCTCTGCGAAAACTTCCGCCGACTCTTCAAGCAGCGCACTTGATAATTTGAACGTACAATAAGCATATATTTTACGTATTGTCAGTGTTGAATTAAAAATATATTATAAATCAAACAATTAGTAAAAAACTGATTACCAACGACACTTACAACAGATGTAATGGTGCGCGATGTAAGAATTGAACTTACTACCCCTGCTATGTCAAAGCAGTGCTCTACCAATGAGCTAATCGCGCAAATCCCGTCCGGAACAGGATGCACGTATTTAGCATAGAACATAAATCCCGCGCAAGCCGTTTTAGGCGACAATAGCGGTCTCGGAGAGCCCGGAAACCTGCATCTCGTACAGCTTCTTGTAATGGGAGTCAGGCCGGGCGAGCAGGCTCTGGTGCGTGCCCTGCTCGACGATACGTCCTTGATTAAAAACAATAATTCTGTCCGCCTGACGGATAGTCGAAAGGCGGTGGGCAATGGTGATGGTGGTGCGCCCTTCCATCAGTGCGGCCAGCGCCATCTGGATGTAATGTTCGGAAACGGAATCGAGACTCGAGGTCGCCTCGTCGAGAATCAGGACCGGCGCGTCGGCGAGGATGGCGCGGGCGATCGCGACCCGCTGCCGCTCGCCGCCGGAAAGCTTCACCCCGCGCTCGCCGACCAGCGTGTCGTAGCCGAGCGGCAGCCCCATGATGAAGTCGTGCGCGTAGGCCTTCTTAGCCGCCGCGACGATCTGCTCCTGCGTCGCCTGCGGCGAGCCGTAGGCGATGTTGTCCGACAATGACCGGTGGAACAAAATCGGGTCCTGCGGCACGAGCGAAATCGCCTGCCGCAAAGACTCGAGCGTCACCTGCGCGATGTCCTGCCCGTCGATCAGGATGCGCCCGCCATTGAGGTTGTAGAGCCGCTGCAGCAGCTTGACGAAGGTGGATTTACCGCTGCCCGAAGGCCCGACCAGCGCAAGGCGCTCGCCCGCGGCGATGTCGATGCACAGGTCTTCGTATATCCTGTTGCCCTGCGCGGAATAGCCGAAATCCACGTGTGCGAAAGAGATGAGGTCAGGGCGCCGCGTGCGGCCGACGACGAGCGGCTTCGCGCCCGCGGCGTCCACGACGTCGTCCTCCCGCATCCAGAAAACCACGGCGTCCTCCATGTCGCTCATCGAGCGCTGCAGGTGGTTGATGTGCATGCCGATGTCGCGCAAGTACCCGCCGATGATGAAGAACGTGGTGATGACGACGACGATATCCCCCGGCGAGGCGCGGCCTTCGTGCCACAGCCAGATCGTCAACGCCAGCATCACGCCGTTCATGAAGATGCGCAGCAGCGTGCGCGCGCCGTCGGCGGCGAGCGCCGTCTGCCAGGCGATATTGGCTTTTTCCCGCCATACGGCGGCGACCTTGCCGAACAGGCTTTCTTCCCTTGTTTCCGCCCCGAAGGACTTGACCGTCGGGTTGCCGACGATGATGTCCGCCAGCGTCGCGCCCATTTTCGTGTCCTGCGCCGCCGAGGCGATGAAACGCGGCTTGAGGATTTTCACCGAGGCCCAGATGTTCAGGGCGCAATAAACGACGATGAGCGCCGCCGTCGCCGCGCCGACCAGCGGCAGCTTAGTGCAGAGCATGGCGGTGATGCTGATCACGATCGTCACGGCGGGCAGAAGCCCCATCAGAATCGTGTCCTCGAACTGGTCGAAGGCCCACATGCCGCGGGTGATCTTGCGCACCGTTCCGCCGGCGAAGGTATTGGCGTGCCAGTCGGCGCTGAAGCGCTGCACCTTGCGCATGCCGTCGGTGACGATACGGTAAAGGTTGTGCACGGCGAAGCGGTTCCAGCAGAACATCGAGCCGGTGCGGAACGCCACGTTAAAAAGCGCGAGGACGATGAAACCGCGGAACGCCGCCCAGGCCTGCCGCAGCGCCGCCGCGTCGTGGGTGCCGTGGCGGCTCATGGCGTCAACTATGCGGCCGGTGTAAACCGGCACGATCGAATCCATCGTCACGGCAGCCATCATCAGCGCGGCGGCGGCGGCGCCAAGACGCAGGCCCTGTCTCCAGTAATGTGCGGCGAACCGCAGGACATCCCTGTAGCCCGCCGTGTTTTCCTTCACGGGCGTCATAATGAAACCATTTGCAAATTCGGGTTAAGCGCGACCTTTCCCACTATATATTTTCCGCCGCATTTTGTCTATAATGGCGGTCGAAAACGGGGGCGCGGTGATGCAATATTGCAACATTCAGGACGAGGGCACGGCTGTCACGCTCCGCCTGCGGGGGCGCTGGACGATTTTCGCCCTGCCCGACATCGAAAAGGAACTGGCTGCCTTCCGTCCGCCGCGCGGCGCGCGCGTCATCATCGACGGCGAAGGGCTTACCGCCTTCGACACGGCCGCCGCCTGGTTTCTGAACGAGCTGGGCGTAGCCCTGAAACAATCCGCGGACGGCACGGACATGCGCCGCTTCAAGGATGCGCACGCGCGGGTCCTCGACAAGATCGCCCGCCTGCCGCGGGATGCGGCCGCACCGCCCCCCCGCGAAAACGCCCTGCGCGCCGCCGTCGCCGGCTTCGGCCGGCATATGACCGGGATCGGCGACGACCTGAAGGGCGGCATCGGCTTTCTCGGCGCGTTTCTCGTCGCGCTCGGGGCGCGCCTCCTCCGCCCGCAGCACCTGCGTCCGCAAAGCGTCGTCTTCCACATCAACGAGATCGGCGTCAAGGCCATGCCGATCATCGCGCTGATGGCCTTCTCCATCGCCTTCGTCACCGGCTATCAGGGCGCCTTCCAGCTGCAAAAATTCGGCGCCACCGTCTATACCATCAACCTCGTCGCGCTCTCCATCCTGCGCGAGATGGGCGTGCTCATCACCGCCATCATGGTGGCGGGGCGCTCCGGCTCGGCCTTCGCGGCGCAACTCGGCACGATGAAGCTCAACGAGGAGGTGGACGCGCTCGAAACCATGGGCGTGCCGCCGTTCGAGGTGCTGGTGCTGCCGCGGCTGATGGCCATCCTCGTCGCCCTGCCGCTGCTGACGGTGCTGGCGGACGGCGCGGGCCTGATCGGCGGCTACGTCTTTTCCGCGAGCTACCTCGGCTATTCCGGCCTGCAGTTCCTCGCCCGCCTGCAAAGCGCCACCGACATGCGCCAGTTCGCCGTCGGGCTCGTCAAGGCACCGGTCTTCGCGCTGCTGATCGGCCTCGTCGGCTGCATGCAGGGACTGCGCGCGCGCGGCTCGGCCGAAGACGTGGGGCGCAAGACCATCACCGCCGTCGTGCAATCGATTTTCCTCGTCATCGTCGCCGACGCCGTATTTTCGGTCATTTTCACGAAGCTGGGGATCTGATGCAGCCGCTGATCGAGGTCAGGAACATCGTCAACCGCTTCGGCGACAACACCGTGCACGACGGCGTGACGTTCGACATCTTTCCGGGCGAGATCCTCGCCCTCGTCGGCGGCAACGGCACGGGCAAGTCCGTCCTCCTGCGCACCATCGTCGGCCTGCAAAAGCCCGTTTCCGGCAGCGTCGCCGTCGCGGGCGAGGACGTTTTCGCGCGCGGCCGCAAAAACCGCCCCGAAAAAAGTCCGTGGGGCGTCCTGTTCCAGAAAGGCGCGCTCTTTTCCAACCTCACCGTCGCCGAGAACGTCGCCTTCCAGATGAAGGAGAAGACCGGCCTCTCGCCGCGCGATATCCGCGAACTCGCGCTGATGAAGATCCGCATGGTCGGCCTGCCGGAACATGCGGCCGGGCTCTATCCCGCCGCGCTTTCCGGCGGGATGACCAAGCGCGCCGCGCTCGCCCGCGCGCTGGCGCTCGACCCCTGCCTCCTGCTGCTCGACGAGCCGACCGCCGGGCTCGACGCGCCCGCGGCGGAGGGCTTCGATCAGCTGATCCGCGGCCTCGCCGACGACCTCGGGCTCTCGGTTTTCATGATCACGCACGACCTCGACAGCATGG
>JAGXAX010000096.1 GCA_018971405.1 Alphaproteobacteria bacterium
TGCACGTTGCCGGAGGCGAAAAGACCGTCGACGTCGAGATAGTAGAAGTCCTTGGCGGCGAGGCCGAGCGGCATGTCCGTGCCGAGCTGCCCGGCCTGCAGGCCGAGGACGAGCGACGAGAGGCCGACGCCGTCCTTGCCGTGGACGATGAGATTGTTGCCGGTGCTTTTCCTGAGGAGGACGTCCATGACGGCGTCAAGTTCGTCCTTGCGGCCGATCATCTCGAAGCCGGGGCGCGCGGCCAGATAGTCGCTGCCGTGAACCAGAAAATCGGGGCTTTCCTTGGATGTTGCAACCATATCCTATCGCTCCATTCTGAAGTCGGTAACCGTGCGGGGAAAGTGGCCGGAACCCGGTCGCCGGGGGCGAGGCTTTGCGCCTTCGCCCCCGCGATGAGCGGTCCGCGGGCGGGCTTTTAAGCGCCGCCGCGGCCGAGTTTGCCGAGATCGCCGCCCTTGGGGGGCTCTTTCTTCGCCGCAGGCTTTTGGCCTTCGGGTTTTTTGGTCTTGTCGTCGTTGGCGGGCGCTGCAGCTTTCTTGTTGAAGTCGCCGAGGCTTTCGGAAACGCCGGCGTCGGCATCCAGACCGCGCTGTTCGGCCGTGGAGTCGAGCAGTTCCTGCGCGCATTCCATCGCCGTTTTCATCGAGTCTTTCAGCGCTTCGAGGCCTTTTTGCTTCATTTCGGTGGCGGCGTCGGAAACTTCGCGGAAGGCGCGCAGCTTTTCCGCCTGCTCGTTCACCGTGGTGGCCAGTTCGGCGTAGCCGGCGGCCTGACGCAACGCTTCCTGCTGGTTTTGCAGGTCGGTCTTTTCAGACATGACGCGCAGTGCGTCGCGGGCGTGCTCGGTCGACTCGTTCAGCGCCGCGGCCGAGATCGTCGTCAGGGCGACGCTCAGGCCTTCCGCGACGCCGGCGATGCCGGACGTGGTCAGCTCGCGCGCGTTCTGGCGCTGTTCGAGGTTGGCGCCCTTCATCGCGGTGATGCGGTTGCCCTGGATCGCGAGGTCGGCATAGCTCTTGGCGGTGTCGCGGGCCGAGGTTTCGGAGTTGGCGATGTAGTCCTCAATCGCGGCCAGCTTGTTTTGGCGCATCGTTTCCTGCACCTTCGTTTCGCCGTCGGTCGGGAGCATGTGCTGGTCGCGCTGCTTCTTGTTGACCTTGGAGGCCTCGACCGAGGCTTCCGCCAGAAGGCCGTAGATGCTCTGGACGCCGCGGTTGGCGTCGTTCAGCGTATCGATCTGCTCGCTGACCGATTCCAGCAGCTTCTGGACGTCCGCACCGCGTTCGGCGGTCGTGTCGATGAAGTGGTTGGCGACGCGGATCAGCTCTTTCTGCTTGTTCTTCCATTCGTCGGAGGAGATGTCCAGCAGGATGCGCAGCTGTTCCTTCTCCTTTTCAAAGCCCGCGAACTTCGTCACGGGCGGGGTGTTCTGGAGGGTTTCGAGGTCCTGTTTCTTGCCGGCGATGTCGGCCAGACGTTGCGCGGTCTCGGCCTCGATCTTCGCTATTTTGGCCAGCGCGGCGTCCGACGTCCTGCGGTTCCAGGGCATGCCGGTCTTTTGCTGACGGAGAACCTCGATCTGCGCTTCGGCGGAGGCGTTCATGTGCTCCAGCTCGCTGATCTCCTTCTTCCGGTCGGAGATGTTCTGGTCGCGGATGATGGCGTTTTCCTTTTCCGCCTGAATTTCCTTGTAGACCTCGAGCGTCATCTCCTTGCCTTCCTGGCGGAGCTTCCAGATGGCGTCAATGATGTCGGACAGCGGCTGCATGTTCTTGTCGTAGTCCGAGATCGCGCCGCACATGTCGTTGATCATGTCGTGCATCTGGGCGAACGCGTCGGTGTCGGCCAGTGTGATGATGTCCTGCGCCATGCGGCGGCGTTCGAACTGGAGATATTCCTTAAAGAGGTCGAGCTCTTTCTGGCGGCGCTTGTTCTCTTCCTGCGTCAGCTTGGCGTCGTAGGTCATCGCCGCGACGAACTGCGCTTTCTTTTCTTCAGGCGTCGCATCGGAAAACACGATCTTGTAGAACGTGTTGTTGTCCATATCGAAAGTTTTTTCCTGTTTTTTCTTTTCTGCCTCGGGCGCGCCGGGCGTCGGCTTCTTGGGCGCGGTCTTTTCGGTGCGCTTCTTTGCCTGTTCGAGTAATTCCTGGAGTTTGGGGGAAGTGCCGTTCGCCATTATCATTCTCCTGTTTTTTGCTGCGCTTGTTTTTCAAGCGATCCTTGGGTCGATATAATCAAGCTAGTGTTAATAAAAGTTACTTTATTACTAACATCTACGAGAGCAAACATATACATAAAACAATAATGCGTCAACATGAATTAGGATGATTTATATTTTCTCTAAATAGAGTAATAAAATTACAAAAGTGATTATTTTGTAGTCATATTATATATACATAATATAAATCGCAAGAATAACCACAGACACATATATAATGTACCATGCAAAGCGGACGCTTGCGTTGGATTAAACCTATGGGATTGCTGCCAATTCTATACAGGGTTGAGTACGGCCTCAGGCGGCGCTGCCGTTTCGGGCGCGCGGCTTGTGCCGATTTATTTGACAGCCGCATAAAAGCGCAGCACTCTGGGCGTCAGACTGCTTTTCAAAAGACGGCCGTTTTAATGCAACGATTTGAAAAAACATCACATTTTCTACGGACGGCGCTTTTCCTGTGAAAACGATGACCCACTATCAGCGTCTCGGGGTTTTGCGCGGCGCGCCGGCAGAAGTGATTCGCGCCGCCTACAAGGCGCTGGCGCAGACGAATCATCCTGACAAAAACCTCGACAACCCTGCCGCGACAGAAGCCATGCAGGAGATCAATCAGGCCTACGCCGTCCTGTCCGATCCGCAAAAACGGGCGGAATACGATTTATGGCTTGGCCGTCAGGAGGCGGCGATCGGCGCGGAATGGACGCAGCCGCCGCCGCGCGCGCCTTCTTCGGCGCCTGCGTCGCCGCGCCACGCAGGGCGCAGGACGGGCGCCTTGATTCTTCTGGCGGCGCTGGCGGGAGCCATGGCGTTTTCTTTTTCCTACTCTGCCTTCCTTCATCCGGTGGCGCCGCCGGCGCTTCCGGCGCCGTCCGTGCCGCCGTCGCGTGCGGCGGACAAAAGCATGTCCGGCGGCGCGTCCCGCGCGCCCGGTGCGCCCGCCACGGAGCGGCGTCTGGCCGGCTGCGTTTTCGCCGCCGCCAGCGCTTATGATGTGCCGCCTGCGGTCATTCTCGGCCTGCTCAGCGCGGAAGACGGGGCGGCGGGCAGGGAAACGCCGGCGCAGGAAGGCGACGATCTCGGGCCGTTGCAGATCAATTCATGGTGGGTGCCGCAGCTTTCCCGCCTGTGGAACGTGAGTGCGGACAGGGCGCGGGCGCTGCTGCGCGACGATTCCTGCATCAACATCGGCGTCGGCGCGTGGATTTTGCATGCGGCGGCCCGGCCCGGCGACGGTTTGCCGCAGGAGATCGCACGCTATGACCAGGCTGCGCACCATCTGGCCGCGCTGCCGGCGGAAAACAGCGCGTTCGTCGTCAGGGCGCTCGGGCTTGTCAAAATTTACGGCCGCGTCCGCGGGCCGGAGGATTTGCTCGACGGAAAGGACGGCGAAAAAAGCGAGGGCCGTGGCGGCGTGCGTTAATTCATGCCCGCATCGTCATTTCCTTGACGATTTCCGGTTTCTATGAAAATATACGTATATTACCTTTTTTAGTGAGAAATTGAAGGATACGGAATAACGCGTGTATACGTTCAAAAAATGCATGGTCAAACCGGGAGACAAGGTCGATCTTAACGCTGTCGACACGGGCGAAACCTGCGGCTGGACGAAAAGCAAGGCACGGACGCAAATCAAGCGCAATCTGGCGCGCATCGCGGAACTTCAGGAACAATTGTACGTCGAAAAAAAGCGCGGGCTGCTGATCGTCCTGCAGGCGATGGACACGGGCGGCAAGGACGGAACGATCAGGACGCTGGGCAGCGCGATGAATCCGGCGGGAACCCGCGTCGTCGCCTTCAAGAAGCCGACGGCGGAGGAAAAGGCGCACGGCTTCCTCTGGCGCATCCGCAAGCACCTGCCGAAGGCGGGCGAGGTGGTGATCTTCAACCGCTCACACTACGAGGACGTCGGCATCGCCCGCGTGCACGGGCTCGTGCCGGAAAAGGAGCTGCAGGGCCGCTACGACGAGATCAACGAATTTGAGGACGCCCTCGCCCTGCCGACGCAGGAAGTGCCGGAGGGCACGCACGTCCTCAAGTTTTTCCTGCATATCGGCAAGGCGGAGCAGCTGGAACGCTTCCGCGACCGGCTCGACGACCCCGCCAAGCAATGGAAGCTGAGCGAGGCGGACTTCGCGGAGCGGCAGCACTGGGACGATTACATGGAGGCCTATTCCCTCGCGCTTTCCAAATGCACGACGGCGGACGCGCCGTGGTTCGTCGTTCCCGCCGACAACAAATGGATGCGCGACCTGATCGTCTCGCAGGTCGTCGTCGATTACCTCGAGGGGCTGAGAATGAAGCCGCCCGCGCCGACGGTGGATGTGGACAAGATCCGGAAAAAATACTTCGGCGATCCGCCGCCCGCCGCCAAAAAAGCCGCCGTCAGAAGGCCTTTTGTCCGGAGGCCGCCGTCGCTGCGGGCGGATTTCGGCCTTAACTGAAACCGGCTCTCTGGCGTTCTTCCGCAAGGTGATTTAATATTTCTCCCAGAGGACGAGAACGGGGGATTGCATGACGACGACACCTGAAATCCGGACGATGGCGGACGGCGGCTGGGAAGCGCAGGCGGCGGACTGTACGCACCGGATAGAAGAGCTGAACAAAAAGGTCGCGGGCGCGATTGCGGCGCTGGAGCGGGGCGACGAAACCATGGCGGGCGTCGATCCGGCCGCCGTCACGAAGGAGATCGCGCTCCAGTACATGCGCCTCGGCGACCTTTATCTCGCACGGCCGCCGGAGGCGGCCTCAAATAAAAAGTCGCCCACGCCGCCTGAAAAGGCCGCGGTCTGCTACGAGGCCGCGCTGAAGTTCGACCCGCAGCTGTGGGGCGCGCGCATGAACCTGCTGAAGACGAAAAAGACCGTCACGCCCGACGACACGACCAAGGCGTTCCTGCTCGGCATGCTCGCCGCGCAGCCGGACAACGTCGGCTTTCTCAACCAGTTGGGGCGGCTGCACCACAAAAACTACGAGATCAGCGCGGCGCTGGCCTGTTTCGGGCGCGCGGCCGAGATCGCGCCGGACAACGCCGACAGCCTCTACTGGCTCGCGGGCGTGCAGCAGCAGGCGGGCGACGCGGCCGCGGCGGCGAAAAGCTACCGCCGCGCGGCGCAGATCAGGCCGGTGATCTGCCTCTCCGCCGGAAAAGCGGAGAAGCCCTGCGCCGCGCTGCTGCTTTTCGCGCCGTTCGCGGGCAACACGCCGACGGAATACCTCATGGCGGACACGCCCTTCGCCCTCAATATCGCGCCCCTGTTCCCCGATCTCGCGCCGGACGTCGCGGTTTTGAAGGGCAGCGGCGACGTCGTCGTCAATTTCGTCTCCGACGCCGATCAAGGCCGCGCGATTCTGCCGCAGGCCGAAAGGCTGGTCGCGGAACTCGGCCTGCCGGTCGTCAATCCGCCGGAGAAAATCCGCCGCACCACGCGCGAGGGCGTCGCCGCCCTGCTGGCGGGCATCCCCGATCTCCGTATGGCGCGGATCGTCCGCGTCGCGGCGGGGGAACCGATGCCGGAACTGCCGTTCGAAGGCCCCTTGCTGGCGCGTCCCGCGGGCACGCACGGCGGCGACCGCTTCGAGAAGTTCGACCGCGCGGCGGATGCGGAAAAATTCATACGCGAACACCCGCAGGACGACCATTACCTGATGGAATACGTCGATTACCAGTCGCCCGACGGGCATTTCAGGAAGTACCGGCTCATTTTCACCGGCGGAAAGATATTGCCCTACCACCTCGCCATCGGCGACGGCTGGAAGGTGCACCACGTCACGACGAACATGTTCCGCACGCCGTGGATGCAGGAGGAGGAAAAGGCGTTTCTCGCCGCACCGGAGAAGGTTTTCGCGCCGAAGCATTTCGCGGCGCTGCGGGCGGCCGGCAAGGCTTTGGCGCTGGATTATTT
>JAGXAX010000097.1 GCA_018971405.1 Alphaproteobacteria bacterium
ATGACGGAACGGGTTTCGCTGAAAAAAAGGCTTTGGAACCATATAAAGCGCCTTGCGCTGTCGCGCCGTGCGGCGGTGTTGCTGACCGTCGCGGCGGTGGCGTCGTGCCTTGCCACCTATTCCGTCCTGACGCGGCGCTCGACGGACATCGACACGATCTACTGGCTGCTCAACCTCGACCTCGTGCTGCTGCTGATGATGGGGACCGCCGTCGCGCGGCAGGCGGTGCGCCTGTGGAGCGAAAGGAAGCGCGGCATCGCCGGCGCAAGGCTGCACGTGCGCCTTGTGTTCATCTTCGGCGTGCTGGCGGCGGCGCCGGCTATTTTGATGGCGCTGTTCTCGTCGATCTTCCTCTATTTCGGCATCCACGCGTGGTTCAACGCCCGCGTCAGCACGGCGGTGCATGAATCTCTCGAAGTCGCGCAGGCCTACCTGAAAGAGCACAAGGAAGTGATGCGCGCCGACGTGCTGGCGATGGTCAACGACCTCAACCGCGAGGCGCCGGAACTCGCGGGCGCCCCCGCGGCGCTGAACGACTATCTGGAGACGGAGGCGCAGCTGCGGAACTTGCCGGAGGCCATCATCGTCACTTCCGGAGACAAGATCCGCGCCCATTCCAAGCTGGCCTTCACGCTGGAGATGTCGAAGATCCCGCCGAAGATGTTCCAGAAGGCGGAAGACGGAAACGTCGTGCTGATCACCGACAGCGACCGCGCCCATATCCGCGCCCTCGTCAAGCTCGACGGTTATTTCGACAGCTACCTTTACGTCGGGCGGCTGGTGGACGCGACCGTGCTGGCGCATATGCAGACGACCGAAGAGGCGGTCAGGGAATACACGACGCTGCAGGGGCGGAAGACGCAGCTGCAGGTCTCGGTCACGGCGGTGTTCATCGCGGTGGCGCTGCTGCTGCTGCTGGCGGCGGTGTGGTTCGGGCTTGTTTTCGCGGGGCAGCTCGTCGCGCCGGTGAGCGCGCTGATCGCGGCGGCGGAGCGCGTGCGGCGCGGCGACTTGAGCGCGCGCGTGACGGAGACCGACAACGACGACGAGATCGGCCTGCTCGGCCGCGCCTTCAACCGCATGACGCGGCAGATCGAGGAGCAGCGCGACGAGCTGGTCGCCGCCAACCGCATGCTCGACGAGCGGCGGCGCTTCACCGAGGCGGTATTGTCCGGCGCGTCGTCGGGCATCATCGGGCTTGACGCGGAAGGCTTCGTCACGCTCGCCAATTCCCGCGCGGCGGAAGTGCTGGCGGGTGACGGGCACCGCGATTTCACCGGCGCGCGTCTGGTCGATTTCATCCCCGAGGCCGCGGGCCTGCTGGAGAAGGCGCACCAGTCTCCCGACAAGCCTGCCGCGCTGCAGCTCGAATTCGCCGCGGGCAGCGGGCCTCATAAAACCGTGTTCCTGCGCATCACGGCGGAGAAGGGCGGCGCGGGGGCGGTCGCGACCATCGACGACATTTCCGCGCTCGTCTCGGCGCAGAAGAAATCGGCGTGGGCCGATGTCGCGCGGCGCATCGCGCACGAGATCAAGAACCCGCTGACGCCCATCCAGCTCTCCGCCGAGCGGCTGAAGCGCAAATACCTGCCGCAGATCCACGACGATCCGGAGACGTTCGAGAAATGCACGGACACCATCGTCCGTCAGGTCGGCGATATCGGGCGGATGGTCGGCGAGTTTTCGGCCTACGCCCGCATGCCGAACGCGAACAAGCAGGCCGAGGACGTCGTCGCCCTCTGTCAGGACGCGCTCGTGCTGCAGCAGCAGGCGCACCCTGATTTGCATTTCGGCTTTATCGCCTCCGCGCCCGCGATCGCCGCCAATTGCGACCGTGCGCAGCTGACGCGCGTCGTCACCAACCTCCTCCAGAACGCGATCGACTCGGTGCGCGAGCGCCAGCAGCAGAGCGCCGGCGCGGGCGCGGTCAGGCTGGTGGTCGAGCGGCGCGGCGAGAATGTCGCTGTGTCGGTCGAGGACAACGGCCTCGGCCTGCCGGAAAAGGTGAAAGACCAGTTGCTGGAGCCTTATGTGACGACGAAGAAGAAGGGCTCCGGCCTCGGGCTGGCCATCGTCAAAAAAATTATGGAAGACCACGAGGGAAGTGTGGTATTGGAGAACAGTGTCCTTGAGGATACTGGCGCGAAAGCCACAATCGTCTTTCCGAGGGATATGAAAGATTAACATGCCCGCCAACATTCTCATCGTCGACGATCAGGAAGACATCCGGATGCTCATGCAGGGCATTCTGGGCGACGAGGGCTACGCGACGGAAACGGCCAAAGATGCGCAGACCGCCGTGAAGATCATCTCCGAGAAAGCCCCCGACATGGTGGTGCTCGACATCTGGCTCGAAGACAGCGACATGGACGGCATGGCGCTCCTGAAGAAACTGGTCAAAAGCCACCCGCACATGCCGGTGATCATGATCAGCGGCCACGGCAGCATCGAGACGGCGGTTTCGGCGATCCAGCTCGGCGCGTACGACTTCATCGAGAAGCCTTTCAAGTCCGACCGGCTGCTGGTGCTGACGCAGCGCGCGCTGGAGGCGGGGCGGCTGCGCCGTGAAAATCAGGAGCTGCGCGTGCGCGCCCTCGGCGGCGAGACGGCGCTCTACGGAGATTCATCGCTGATACAGCAGGTGCGGCAGAACATTTTGCGCGTCGCGCCGACGGGCAGCCGCGTGCTGGTCACGGGCCAGCCGGGCACGGGCAAGAACATCGCCGCGCGCATGCTGCACGCCCACTCGAAGCGCGCGGACAAGAACTACGTCGTCATCAACTGCGCGATCCTCTCGCCGGAGCGCCTCGAAGCAGAGCTGTTCGGGACGGAGGGCGCGAATGTGAAATCGGGCGCTGTCGCGCCGGGCGGCCGGCAGCAGGGCGTGCTGGAGCAGGCCAACGGCGGCACGCTGTTTCTCGATGAAGTGGCGGACATGCCGCCGGAGACGCAGGCGAAGATCGTCCGCGTGCTGCAGGACCAGCATTTCACCCGCCTCGGCGGCAGGGAGAGGGTCGAGGTCGACGTGCGCGTCGTCGCCGCGACCAACCAGGATTTGCCCGAACTGATGAAACAGGGGAAATTCCGCGAAGACCTTTACTACCGCCTCAACGTCGTGCCGATCGCCATGCCCGCGCTCAGCGAGCGGCTGGACGACATTCCGCTGCTGGCGGATTATTTCATGAGCCAGGCGGCGCTCTCCGCCAATACGGCGGCGCGGAGTTTCGCGCCGGACGCCATCGCCCTGATGCAGTCCTACGACTGGCCGGGCAATGTCCGGCAGCTGCGCAACGTCATCGAATGGCTGCTGATCATGGCGGCGGGAGAAGCGGACGCGCCCATCACCGCCGACATGATGCCGCCCGACCTCAAGCAGAAGGCCGAGGCGATGGTGCGCGGGCAGGACGTGGTCGAACTGATGTCGAAGCCCCTGCGCGAGGCGCGGGAGATTTTCGAGCGCGAATACCTGCTTTCGCAGGTCAGCCGTTTCGGCGGCAACATCTCGAAGACCGCGGGTTTCATCGGCATGGAGCGCTCGGCGCTGCACCGCAAGCTCAAGTCGCTCGGCATACAAATGAACGAAAAAGACGCGGCGAACGAAAAAGACGACGCCGACAAAGAGCGGGGCGCGGGATAAGCCATGCCGCGCTATTCCTATGTGAATGGACGATATGTTCCGCATGCCGGAGCGGCGGTGCATATCGAGGACCGCGGCTTCCAGTTCGCTGACGGCGTTTACGAAGTGATCTCTTTCGTCAACGGCCATTTTGCCGACGAAGCCGGGCATCTCGACCGGCTGGAGCGTTCATTGCATGAAATGCGCATCGCCCAGCCGATGCCGCGCAAGGCGCTGCAGCTTGTCTTGCGCGCCTTCATCCGCCGCAACCGGCTCAAGAACGCCTATGTTTATATCCAGGTGACGCGCGGGGCAGCGCCGCGCGATTTCAGGTTTCCCGCTGGGGATGTCAGGCCGACGCTGGTGATCACGCACCTTCTGCGTGCGCGCTTCGATCTTGAGGCGCGCAAGAAGCTGCTCGGGAAAGCGGTCACCGTGCCGGACATCCGCTGGAAACGCCGCGATATCAAGACGACGGGCCTGACGGCGCAGGTGCTGGCCAAGCAGGAAGCGGTCGAGCGCGGCGCGTACGAGGCGTGGATGGTGGACGACAAAGGTTTCGTCACCGAAGGCTCCTCGACCAACGCGTGGATCGTCGATAAAAAAGGCATGCTCGTCACCCGCCCGACCGATCATCATGATATTCTGAAAGGCGTGACGCGGAACGCCATTCAGGCCCTGTGCAAAAAGGAAGGCGTGAAGCTCGTCGAGCGCGCCTTCACGCCCGCAGAGGCTTATAAAGCCAAGGAGGCCTTCATCACTGCGGCCGGCACGCTCGTCATGCCGATCGTCGAGATCGACGGCCATAAAATCGGCGACGGCAGGCTCGGCACGCTCACCGAAAAAATCCTCGATCTTTATTTCGCCTATGCTTCCGATAAAAAGCGCAGGCAGGAACGCTGGACGCCGAAATGACCCTCCCCAAACCCCGTGCCGTGATTTTCGACTGGGACGATACCATCATCGACAGCTGGGGGCCGACGCTGCGCGCGCTCAACGCCGCGCTTGCCGCCATGGGCGAAGAGCCGTGGACGGATGAAGAAGCGCGCCGCCGCTGCGGCGCCTCGGCGCGGGATTTGTTCCGCCAGCTGTTCGGCGACCGCTGGCAGGAGGCGGACAGGATATTTTTCGACGCACTGCGCGCGCTCTTCTCCGCGCATATCCCCGTCTTCGCAGGGGCGGAGCCGGTGCTGAAAGCGCTGGACGACAATAAAATCTACATGGCCGTGGTCAGCAACAAGCGCGGGCCTTTGTTGCGCGAGGAAGCGAAAAAATCCGGCCTTGAACGCTATTTCGGCAAGATCGTCGGCGCGGGCGACGCCGCCGCGGACAAGCCCGATCCCGCGCCCGTGCATATGGCGCTGGAAGGCAGCGGGATTGCCGCAGGCGCGGACGTCTGGTTCGTCGGCGACAGCCACACCGACATGCTCTGCGCCGCCAATGCAGGGTGCTTAGGGTTCCTGATCGAGACCAAGCCGCCGCCCGCGGAAGCGCTGCTGCGGCATCCGCCGCGCCGTCGTTTCAGGGAACATTCTGATTTTATGGAATATATAGAGAGCGTTTTTGCGTGAGAAAGCGAGAATTTCCCTGGTGTTGCGAGGGCATTCTCCTTTAAATACAGCATTATTTGTTGATAAGTCATTTTTAAGAGGATGCTGCAGGCATGACTGAAAAAAGCCAGAACCTACAGGACAAGTTTTTAAACAAGATCCGCAAGGAAAAAGTGTCGGTCACCGTTTTTCTGGTGAACGGCGTCAAGCTGCAGGGGATGATCACCTGGTTTGACAACTTCTCGATGCTGCTGCGGCGCGACTCGCACTCGCAGCTGATTTACAAGCACGCGATCTCCACCATCATGCCGGCCTCGGCGGTCAGGCTGTTCGACGACGAGGATGACGCCGCCCCCGCGGATGACGACAGGCAAGAATGAGCGAAAAAGTCATCGTCCTGCACCCGTCCCTGACGGCGGCCCCGACAAACGATGGCGCGACTGCCCGCAGTTTTGAACGCGACCCCGACGCGGCGCTCGAAGAGGCGCTTGGCCTCGCGCGCGCGATAGATCTCGAGATCGTCCACGCCGAAATCGTGAAGCTGAAGGCCGTGACGCCGGCGACGCTGCTCGGCTCCGGCACCGTCCAGCGCGTCACGGACATGATCCATGCATGGCATGACAAGGGCGAAGAGGTCGGGCTGGTCTATGTCGATTGCGCGCTCTCGCCGGTGCAGCAGCGCAATCTCGAAAAGGAGTGGCACGCGAAGGTCATCGACCGCACGGGGCTTATTCTGGAGATTTTCGGCGCGCGCGCCCGCACCAAGGAAGGCAAATTGCAGGTCGATCTCGCCGCGCTCAATTACCAGCGTTCGCGCTTGGTGAAGGCGTGGTCGCACCT
>JAGXAX010000098.1 GCA_018971405.1 Alphaproteobacteria bacterium
GGAAACCGCCATTCCGAACCGCTGAGGAAATCGACGCAGAATTGCGCGAAGGCAGGGAAGATGCGGAAGCCTAAGCCGGCAGTTTCGACAGTCTACCTCGATGCCAACGCATTCATCTATTTGATCGACGGTGACCCGGCCGCCTCAGGTGCCGTCCAGCCGCTGTTCGAAGCCTTGAGGGCGCGGCCCGGCGTTGGCGTGACCAGCGAGATTTCTCTCGCCGAAGTGCTGGCCGGACGCGACGCTCGCACACGGCGGCTGTATCTGGACCTGATGGTATTCGGCCAATTCCTCGTTCTGGTGCCAGTTAGCCGAGATGTCCTTTACGAGACGGTCGACCTAAGGAAAGTCGCGAAGATGAAGCTCATTGATGCGATCCATCTGGCGACCGCGATAGGATCCCGGTGTCGCCACTTTGTGACGCGTGACGGCGACTTTCGACGGATGCCGCGCGGTATGACGAAAGTCGTGCCAGATGCAGCGGCGATCTCTGATCTTGTCGCAAAGATACCCCTGTGAGCGACGCACCTCTCCTCTCGGTTCGTAATCTCGGCGTCGCCTTCCAGCAGGGCGGCGTGACGACGACGGCCGTCGAGAGCGCGACCTTCGACATTGCCAAGGGCGAGACGATGGCGCTGGTGGGCGAATCCGGCTCGGGCAAGTCGGTGACGGCGCTGTCAGTGATGCGCCTCCTGCCGCCCTCGGCCATTCATCCAGCGGGCGAGATCCTGTTCAACGGCAAGGACCTGCTCAGGGTCAACGAAAAGGAGCTGCGGGCGGTCCGCGGCGGCGAGATCGGCATCATCTTCCAGGAGCCGATGACCTCGCTCAACCCCCTGCACACGATCGAGCGGCAGGTGAGCGAGGTGATGAAGGTCCATCGCGGCCTCTCCGAGACGGCGGCGCGCAAGCGCACGCTCGAACTGCTCGAGCAGGTCGGCATCCGCGATGCCGAAAGCCGGCTCGGCGCCTTCCCGCACCAGCTCTCCGGCGGCCAGCGCCAGCGCGTGATGATCGCCATGGCGCTCGCCAACGAGCCCGACCTGCTGATCGCCGACGAGCCGACGACCGCCGTGGACGTGACCGTGCAGGCGCAATTGCTCGCGCTGCTGAAAGATCTGCAAAAGAGGACCGGCATGGCGATCATGCTCATCACGCACGACCTCGGCATCGTCCGCGAGATGGCCGACAACGTGGCGGTGATGTATCAGGGCGAACTGGTCGAATACGGTGCGGCGCGGAAAATATTCTCCGCGCCGGAACACGATTACACCAAAATGCTCCTCGCCGCCCAGCCCAAGGGCGTGCCGGAGCCATTCGACGCGCAAGCCCCCGCCGTCTTCCACGCCGAAAACCTGAAAGTGCATTTTCCCGTCAAGGCAGGCGTCTTCCGCCGCACGGTGGACTATGTGCGCGCGGTGGACGGCATCGACATCGACGTCCGCCCCGGGCAGACCGTCGGCGTCGTCGGCGAGTCCGGCTCGGGAAAAACGACGCTCGGCCTCGCGCTTCTCCGCCTGATACAAAGCAAAGGCGCGATCAGCTTCGACGGGCGCGCCATCGACGCCATGACGGCGAAAGAGCTGCGCCCGCTGCGCCGCGACATGCAGATCGTCTTTCAGGACCCTTACGGCTCGCTCTCGCCGCGGCTGTCCATCGCGCAGATCATCGAGGAAGGTCTGCTGGTGCATTTTCCGCGCCTCACGCCAGCGGAGCGCGACGCGACGGTCGTCGCCGCGATGCGCGAAACAGGCCTCGACCCCGGCTTGCGCCACCGTTATCCGCACGAGTTCTCCGGCGGGCAGCGCCAGCGTGTCGCCATCGCCCGCGCCATGGTGCTGAAGCCGAAGTTCGTCATCCTCGACGAACCGACCTCGGCGCTCGACATGTCCGTGCAGGCGCAGATCATCGACCTTTTGCGCGGTTTGCAGCAAAAGCACAACCTCGCCTACATGTTCATCAGCCACGACCTGCGCGTGGTGCGCGCCCTCTCGCACGATGTGATCGTCATGAAAAACGGCAAAGTGGTCGAGCGCGGTCCGGCCGGACAGATCTTCGAGCACCCGCGGGAAGACTACACCAAAACCCTGCTCGCCGCCGCGCTGAACATTGAAGAATCTTAAATAAAATCATTATTTATCAATTGATTAATATTTATACATAATATTGTTTGACATATTATTAATTCATCACTAAAGTAAGCAGCAATATTTCACCATGACCATGGGAGAACGCACATGTTTGGCAGCAAAACCCCTGTCGAAATCATCGCAAGTGGCAACCTCACCCGCCTCAGGAAGATCCTGGCGAAAAATCCGGATTTGCTTGAAAAAACCTACTCATGGACAGTCGACTATTCCAGATTTACAGGCAGCCTGCTCCATGCGGCCGCCTGTAGCAACCAGCCGGTTATCATCAGGTTTCTCGTGCAGGAAAAGGGCATGGACATCGACCGGATCAATGACCGGAAAAACACCCCGTTGCATCATGCAGGACAGACCGGCGCGCATCTGGCCGTGAAAGAGCTTATCGCTCTGGGCGCAAACCTGTGCCTGAAAAATGAAATAAAGTATACGCCCTACGACGAAGCCGCTAAAAACGTGAAAGAACTCCTGAACCCGCACCGTGAAATCATCGCTGTCATCCGGAACGGAGATCTGGACGGCCTGAAGGCGGGGCTTGAAAAAAATCCGTCAGTTCTCCGTCAGAATATAGTCTGGCAATACGGTCGTTATTCCGGCGGCCTCCTGCACGCGGCGGCGTTTTACAACCAGCCGGAACTGATAGATTACCTCGTCCGCGAAAGAGGCATGAACGTCAACGACCAGAAAACATCCAAAAGCTGGTCTCCCCTGCATCATGCAGCCAGAAATGGCGGCATGGAAGCCGCAATCGCCCTGCTTGAACACGGCGCCATTTCTCTTTTGAAAGACAGCGACGGCCGATCGCCCGGCGTGGCTTGCGAAGATTCCAAGCTCAAGGCATTCCTGCAGGAATACGAACAGGCCTATGAAGCGGAGCAGAAGCGCGAGCAGGACATGATAAAGGCCGCGGGCACGTGGGCGGCCTTGTCCGACAGCGAAATCATGCGCGAGCGCGTGCTGCCCGGCAACCGCTACAGGCTCACCGAGATTTTCAATTTTTCCTCCGCCGTCTGCACGTCCATCACCGAAAACATGGAAAGCGGGCAGATCGCGCAAAACAAGCAGAAGTTCGCGAAACTGGAGGATCAGGAAAGCCTCACGCAAGCGCGCGCGAAGCTGGCGGAACTCACCGGTCATGCCGTGACGTCGGCTCCCGCGGAAAAAGAGGATGCCACCGTCCAGCCCGCGCCGCAAAAGAACGACTACGCCAATCTGAGAAATTTAGGGATGTAAAGGCTCAGGCGGCCTTCTTTTGCGCCTCCGCGCAGGGACCGGCGCCGCAGAGTTTCTCCAGCAGTTCGGCCTCGCGCTTCTTCGCCTTGGCGAGATGCTTTTCCTTCACGTGGCCGTAGCCGCGGATATGCTCCGGAAGTGACGCCAGTTCGACCGCGAGATCGTAATTGTCCTTGCCCAGCGCAGGCAATATCTTCTCGATCGCTGCCTTATATTCGCCGATCAGGCGGCGCTCGGTGCGGCGTTCTTCCGTGTAGCCGAAAATATCAAAGGCCGTGCCGCGCAAGCCCTTCAGCTTCGCCAGCACGCGGAAGGCGGGCAGCACCCAGCCGCCGAATTCCGTTTTCTTCAGTTCGCCGGTGGCGGGGTCGCGCCGCGCCAGCAGCGGCGGGGCGAGGTTGAACTTGAGGCGGATATTGCCGTCGAAGGTCTGCTTGATCTGTTCGAGGAACTGCCCGTCGGTGTAAAGCCGCGCGACTTCGTATTCGTCCTTGTAGGCCATCAGCTTGTAGTAGTAGCGCGCGACGGCATCAGTGAGCCTGCCCGCCTTGCCGCCGCCGAGCTTTTCATCGGCCGCCTGCACGGCATCGACCAGCGCCTTGTATCTTTGCGCATAGGCCGCGTTCTGGTATCCGGTCAGCGAAAAAACACGGCGGGCGATCACTTCGTCCGCGCTCTTCGAAAGCTCGCGGTGGCGCTCGAGGTCGCCCATGCCGCGCGGGCGGGAGATTTCCTCGACCTTCTCGAGGTTGAAGGCGGCGCGGCGGCCCCAGAGGAACGCCTGCTTGTTCATCTTGACGGACGCGGCATTGAGCTCGATCGCGCGCAAAATCGCCTCCGGCGTCAGCGGGATATAGCCCTTCTGGCAGGCGTAGCCGAGCATGAACATGTTGGTGGCGATGGAATTGCCCGTCAGCGCGGTCGCGATCTGCGTCGCGTTCAGCGTGGAGAGGTTGTCCTTGTCGCACAGGCTTTCGACCGCGTCCACGACCTTGTCGGCGGGGATCTTCCATTCCGGATCGTGCGTGAAGGCGCCGGTCTGCGCCTTGTGCATGTTGAGGACGACTTTCGTTTTGCGCGGGTGGATCTTGGCGAGCGAGTTGCCGTCGGCGGTGACGAGCATGTCGCAGCCCAGCACCACTGTCGCGCCCGCGGTGGAAAGGCGCACGGTATGGATGTCCTCCGGCGTTCTGGCTATGCGCACGTGGCTGGTGACGGCGCCGCCCTTTTGCGCGAGGCCGGTCTGGTCCATCGTCGTCGCGCCCTTGTCTTCGAGGTGCGCCGCCATGGCGAGGATCGCGCCGATGGTCACGACGCCCGTGCCGCCGATGCCGGTGACAAGAATGGAGAAGGGTTCGTCAAGGCTCGCGATTTGCGGTTCCGGCATGTCCTTGAACAGCGCGTCCACCTCGTCGCCGAGCTTCGCGCCTTCCGGCTTCTTCAAGCCGCCGCCGAGGACGGTGACGAAGCTGGGGCAGAAGCCCTTGACGCAGGAATAATCCTTGTTGCAGCTTGACTGGTCGATCTGCCGTTTGCGGCCGAACTCGGTCTCGACCGGCGCGACCGACAGGCAGTTGGATTTTTCGCCGCAATCTCCGCAGCCTTCGCAGACGCGCTCGTTGATGATGATGCGTTTTGCCGGATCTTCCATCAGGCCGCGTTTCCTGCGGCGGCGTTTTTCGGCGGCGCAGGTCTGGTCGTAGATCAGGATGGTCACGCCCTCGATCTCGCGCAGGGTTTTCTGGATTTCATTCAGGTCGTCGCGGTGGCGCACTTCCGTGCCGGTGGGGAAGTTCGCGCCGTTGCCGTATTTCCACGGCTCGTCGGAGACGACGGTGATCTTCTTCACGCCTTCGGCCTCGACCTGGCGCGCCATGTCCACGACGCTCAATTGCCCGTCGACGTGCTGGCCGCCGGTCATGGCGACGGCGTCGTTGTAGAGGATTTTGTAGGTGATGTTGATGTTGGCGGCGACCGCGGCGCGGATCGCCAGCAGGCCGGAGTGGAAATAGGTGCCGTCGCCGAGGTTGGCGAACACGTGTTTTTCCTTCGTGAACGGCGCCTGCCCGATCCACGGCACGCCCTCGCCGCCCATCTGCGTGAACATCACGGTACGGCGGTCCATCCACATCGCCATGTAGTGGCAGCCGATGCCGGCGAGCGCGCGGCTGCCTTCCGGCACGACCGTGGAAGTGTTGTGCGGGCAGCCGGAGCAGTACCACGGCATGCGCACGACCGGCGAGGGCTTGCCTTTGAGGTCGAAGTTCTTGTGGATGACGGCCATGCGGTCTTCAAACGGCTTGACGTCGGTGAGAGGCTTCAACCGCTTGATCAGCGCGTCGGCGACCAGCGCGGGCGAAAGCTCGTAAGTCTCGGGCAGCAGCGGGACGCCCTTTTCGTCGGCCTTGCCGGTGACGCGCGGGCGCTTGCCGGCATCGGCGTGGAAGAGGATTTTCTTGATCTGCTCCTCGACGAAGGCGCGTTTTTCCTCGATGACGAAAATCTCGTCGGTTTCGGCGGCGAGTTTGCGGATGCCTTCCGCCTCCAGCGGCCAGACCAGCGCAACCTTGTAAACGGCGAGA
>JAGXAX010000099.1 GCA_018971405.1 Alphaproteobacteria bacterium
ATTTTGCTTTCGGAATCTGTATGGATCTTTCCGTCCTTGGGGCGACATCTGCCGCGAACCGTGAACATCGTCGGCTTACCACTTAAATCAATGGAGAATTTTTCCTCTATGGCATGGCGGAAGTCGTCGCCGTTCATCTCGTCGATCAGCCTTTTGAAAAGCGTGCCGTACTTTACCGTCGATAAAGGGAAGCTGCCGCCCTTTTCCACGACCGGATACTCTTTCAATAAAATATCTTTCCACTCCGGCGTGATGAAGCCGGACGCAACAATATGCTCGTAAGGAGACGTTTCAAGCTTTGCCGCGCGCACGACGTTAACGTCTATCGGCATGAATTCTTCCAGAGAGCCCGTACCGGATTCCGCTTTTATCTGCTCCGCCTGCATGAAATTTCTCCCGTAAACGACCGCGACAAAATTCACGTCAGGATGCGCCGCGGACGCGCGCATGTCAATTCAAAGTATTGATGAATTAAATCATTAATATACAATGAATTATATATCGTCCTTAAAGCAATACGGCAGTCAACAGGAAGCGATGATCTCGTAAACGATCTCGCCCTCGTTGTCCATCTTCCGCCGGAATTCTACGTCCGCGCCTTCTTCCTCCAGCCAGACAGTGTCGATATAATCCCGCCCGGCTGACGGAGCGGTGAACACCGGATGGAGTTTTGCCTTCGCGGCTCCGTGGTTGTGATGCATGTCTTTCATCATGACGTCCTCCTTCTTTCAGCTTGCCCCGTAAGGCTATTCCTTTCGCGGAAAAGCGGATTGACCGGGGTCAAGGCGCGGGAAAAATGATGTTTATTCACGGACGCCCGTGGGTTAATATGCACGGGAATGGTGGGATAATGTCCGAAACAAAAATTTACAAACCGAAGCAGATCAGCGGATTTCCCGAATGGCTGCCGGAATACCGCGCGGTCGAGCTTGGCTGGATGGACAAAATCCGGAGCGTGTTCGAGCGTTACGGATTCTGCAACATCGAGACGCCGAGCGTGGAGGAAGTGGACGCCCTGCTCGCCAAGGGCGGCGAGACGGAAAAGGAGATTTACACCCTGACGCGGCTGCAGGAAGACGCGCACGACAAAGACTCGCGCCTCGCCCTGCACTTCGACCTGACGGTGCCGATGGCGCGCTACGTGGCGCAGCGCTTCAACGACCTCGTGTTCCCGTTCAAGCGCTACCAGATCCAGAAATCATGGCGCGGCGAGCGTCCGCAGAAGGGCCGGTTCCGCGAATTTTACCAGTGCGATATCGACGTCGTGAACGTCGACGGGCTGCCGCTGCATTTCGACGCCGAGCTGCCCGCCGTGATGTTCGAGGCCTATCAGGCGCTGGACATTCCGCCGGTGGAAATGCACATCAGCAACCGCAAGATCATCGTCGGTTATTTGCAGGGGCTGGGCGTGAAGGACATCGCCTTCGTCACGCGCGAGCTCGACAAGCTGGACAAGATCGGCGTCGAGAAGGTGACGAAAATCCTCACCGACCACCTCGGCGACGCCGCGCTGGCGGAAAAATGCCTTGCCGTCGTGCAGATCAAAAATGACTTCGCGGCGAAAACCCGCGCCCTCGGCGTGAAAAACGATTTGCTGGAAGAAGGGCTGCGCGAACTCGACTTCGTCATGGACAACCTGCAGCACCTGCCCAAAGGCTCCGTCATCGCCGACCTCGGCATCATCCGCGGGCTGGATTATTACACCGGGACGGTGATCGAGGTGCGGTTCAAAGACAAGCCGCTCTCCATCGGCGGCGGCGGGCGCTACGACAACCTCGCGGGGTCGTTCATCAGCCAGAAGCTGCCGGGCATCGGCGTGTCCATCGGCCTGACGCGCCTCTTCGCCATGCTGCTCGACGAAGGCTACATCAAACCCGCCGCGAAATGCCCGACGCAGGTGCTGGTCGTCCTGCCGAGCGAGGAGCGCCGCACCGAAGCCGCCGCCGCCGCGCAGACCCTGCGGAGGCGCGGGTTCAACGTCGAACTTTTCCACAGCGACACGAAAATCAAAAAGCAGCTGTCTTATGCTGAAAAAAAGGGAATCCCCTATGTCTGGTTTCCGCCGTTCGAGGACGGACAGCCGCATGAAGTCAAAAACATGGCCGACGGGAAGCAGTCCGCTGCCGACCCGTCCGTCTGGAAAATCTGAGGAGATGCCGTCATGAAACGCCCTTTCGCCCTCCTGCTGTGCACGACGCTCCTCGCGGCGTCCGTTCCCGCTTCCGCCCACGCACAAGCGCAGACGGCAGCTCCGGCGCAACAAGCGCAGACGGCGGCTCCGGCGCAACAAGCGCAGACGGCGGCTCCGGCGCAACAGGCGCAGGCGGCGCCCAAAATCGAATATTACAATTACGCCAACGACGAATCCGAATACAGCGTCATGCTGCCGGAGGCCCCCACGGTCAAGACCATCTGGGCGACGTCGCCGGAAACGAAAACCTACCTTTTGGGCAACCTGCCGGAGGACACGACGTTCCTCGGCGAAATCGGCACGTTCGAGCGCACCGACATGGACACGGAAGGAACGTTCATCGCACAGGTCATATTCCTGAAGGCGCCCCAGAGCTTTCTCGCGTCGCTGACGGAAGACAAGATCAAAAGCATCCTCGAAAGCACCTACGCGAACACCCAGTTCGCCGGCGAGAAGTTCCATTATTCCGCCTCTCCCGGCACGGGCGCGCTGAAATGGGCGACCTTGAGCGGTTTTACGATGGACGAGCGCCATCAGCCCGCCTTTTGCGTCACGCATTACCTGACGGGCCTGCACTCGATCTTCGTGGTCAGGGTGCAGTTCAACCTCACCGACAAGCTGTACAACGAATATTATAACAAATTGTTAAGCAGCATCACCTACAGCCCGCCGTAAAGGCGCGGATGCGCTCCACCATGGAATAAAAGCCGTTGCGGCGGTTGGGCGTAAGGTAGCGGTCGAGCCCCATCCGGCCGAATATGGCGTCGATATCGACCGCGGCCGCCTCTTCCGGCGTCCTGCCCTGAAAAGCGGCGTATAAAACCGCCACCAGCCCTTTGGCAATCTGCGCGTCGCTGTCCGCCGTCAGGGAAAGGCGGCCGTTTTCATCCCATCCCAGCACCATCCATATCTTGCTGATGCAGCCCTTGACCCGCGTTTCCTCGGTCTTCAGCCCCGCGTCCATTGGCGGCAGGGCCCGCCCGAGATCGATCAGGTAGGTATATTTATCCTCCCAATCGTCGAACAGGCCGAAGTTATCAACAATTTCCTCTATATTCATATTCCCACGTTCATACATTTTTAAGCATATCCTGTGCTAAAATAGGAACAATTGCAGCGGAAATCCACACATGCGTTGCATGGGGGGAAAATATTCCGTTCAAGAAATGTTGGCAATCTTTTCCGGCTGTTCTATTCTAAAAGCATGGGACGAGGGATGCCGACCAAAAAGGAAAGAACGGGATGAGCAAAACGACTTCAGGGGATACTAAAAACACACTTTACTGCTCCTTCTGCGGAAAGAGCCAGCACGAGGTCAGGAAACTGATCGCCGGGCCGAACGTGTTCATCTGCAACGAATGCGTCGAGCTTTGCATGGACATCATCCAGGAAGAGGACAAGACGCAGCTCGTCAAGTCAGGCAAGGGCATCCCCACGCCGAAGGAGATCAAGAAGGTCCTCGACGATTACGTCATCGGCCAGACCCGCGCCAAGCGCGTGCTCTCCGTCGCCGTTCACAACCACTACAAGCGCATCGACGAAGGCCTGATGAAGGGCAGCGACGTCGAACTCTCCAAATCCAACATCCTGCTGCTGGGGCCGACAGGTTCGGGGAAAACCCTCCTCGCCCAGACTTTGGCGCGGATTCTCGACGTGCACTTCACCATGACCGACGCGACGACGCTGACCGAAGCCGGTTACGTCGGCGAAGACGTGGAAAACATCGTCCTGAAACTGCTGCAAGCCTGCGACTACAACATTGAACGTGCCCAAAGGGGCATTGTCTACATCGACGAAGTGGACAAGATCAGCCGCAAATCGGACAACCCCTCCATCACCCGCGACGTGTCGGGCGAAGGCGTACAGCAGGCCCTGCTGAAGCTGATGGAAGGCACGATGGCCTCCGTTCCGCCGCAGGGCGGCCGCAAGCACCCGCAGCAGGAATTCCTGCAAGTGGACACGACCAACATCCTCTTCATCTGCGGCGGCGCTTTCGCGGGGCTTGAAAAAGTCATCTCGCGCCGCTCGCGCAACACCTCGATCGGCTTCGGCGCCGAAGCCAAGGGGCCGGACGAGCGCCGCACCGGCGAAATCCTCAAGGAAGTGCAGCCGGAAGACCTGCTCAAATTCGGCCTGATTCCCGAATTCGTCGGCCGTCTGCCCGTCATCGCCACGCTCGACGACCTCAACGAGGAAATGTTGGTGCAAATCCTCGTTGAACCGAAGAACGCGCTCACCAAGCAATACGCGCGCCTCTTCGACATCGAGGGCGTGAAGCTGACCTTTCAGCCGGACGCGCTGATCGAGATCTCCAAGCTCGCCATCACCCGCAACACCGGCGCGCGCGGTCTGCGCTCCATTCTGGAGACCATCCTGCTCGACACGATGTTCGACCTCCCCGGCCTCGAAGGCGCGGAAGAAGTGGTCGTCAAGGCGGAAAACGTCATCAACAACACGCCGCCGATGATCATCTATTCCGACAAGAAAAAGGCCAAGGACAAAGAGGCCAAGGAAGCGCGGGAAAAAGAGGTCAAGGACGTCAAGGACGTAAAGGACGGCAAGAAAAAGAAAGATGAAGATCAGGTCGCCGCGTCCTGAGCATTGACATATTGGCGTGTTGCGGATAGTGTTCCGCCATGTCTGCCGTGTTCATCTATGTGACCGTTCCTTCCGAGGCCGAAGCCGGAAAAATCGCTGCCGCGCTGGTCGAGCAGCGCCTTGTGGCCTGCGCGAACGCCATTCCGGGCATGAAGTCGATTTACCGTTGGCAGGGCAGGATCGCGCGGCGCGATGAAGCGGTGCTGATCCTCAAGACGCAGACGCACCTGTTCCCCGCTGTGGAAACCGCCGTCAGGGCCTTGCATCCCGACGAAACGCCCTGCATCGTCGCCTTGCCCGTCGAAAACGGCAACGCCGCGTATCTGAAATGGATAGAGACGGAAACCACCTGACATGGCCTCATCCCTTATCTTAAGCGTTCTGGAAGGCAGCATCGCGTTCGGCGAGAAGGTCATTTTCGAAGACCTCACCTTCCACATTCACGAGGGCGACAAGATCTGCCTCGTTGGCCGCAACGGCAGTGGCAAATCGACGCTGATGAACGTCATCACCGGCGACAAGGAACTGGACACGGGCGAGCGCTGGCAGTTGCAGGGCGTCAAGGTCGGCTATCTCAGGCAGGAAATCACGCCGAAGCCGGAGCAAACCGTTTATGATTTCGTCTTCGAGCAGATCAAGGCCGAGGGCGAGGAAGCGCTGCACAAATACAAGGTGGAAATGGTCATCCAGCCGCTGGAGCTCGACCCCGCAGACCGCATGGACAGGCTCTCCGGCGGGCAATTGCGCCGCGCCTGCCTTGCCCGCGCGCTGGTCGAGGAACCGGACATCCTGCTGCTCGACGAACCGACCAACCACCTTGATCTCGACGTCATCGAATGGCTGGAGCGTTATTTGAAGCAGTACCGTGGCGCGGTCGTCTGCGTCAGCCACGACAAGATGTTCCTCGCCAACATTTCCGACAAGATTTTCTGGCTCGACCGCGGACGCCTGAAAACCTGCGCGCAGGGCTTCGCCCATTTCGACGAATGGTCGGGGCAACTGCTCGAACAGGAGGCGCGCGAACTCAAAAATCGCGAAAAGATCGTCGGGCAGGAAGTGGAATGGATGCAGCGCAGCCCCGGCGCGCGGCGCAAGCGCAACGTCCGCCGTCTCGAACTGGTGAAAGAGGCGCGCGCGAAGCTGAAAGCCGACAAAA
>JAGXAX010000100.1 GCA_018971405.1 Alphaproteobacteria bacterium
CAATCTGCTCAAAGGGCTCACGGGGCTGGTCGCCAGCGCATTGGCGGGCGAGTTGTGGGTGCGTTTCGGCCCTGCTGAAACTTTTATTGTGGGGGCGGTTTTTGCCTGCATCGCGCTCGTCGGGCTTTGGAGCGTGCGGGTGCGGCACTTGAAATAACAGCATAAATCAGACCTTTTTAGAAAAGCCGTGTTTCTTCTTGACATTTTGTAAAATTAATATAATTTCATGATCGAGTTTAGAAAACTCTATGCCTTACGCCATTTTGGCCGCGCGATAACAAAAACGAGAAAAGCGCTGCCAGTCATATCCGGCCTTGTTTTGTGGATATGAATGAAAGCAGCGCGATAATCAAGCGATCGTCTTTCCCAGCATTTGTCAAAGAGTTTAAAGCTTGAGCCTGCATCATGGTGATGCGGGATGATGACATATGTCTCAAAGAAAGATAAAAAATGACCAATACATTCGAAGCTTTAGGGCTTCCTTCCTCCATCCTCGCCGCCATCAGCAAGGTCGGCTTTACGACGCCGACGCCGATACAGGCCGCGGCCATTCCGCTTGCCATGCAGGGGCGGGACATTCTCGGCTCCGCGCAGACCGGCACGGGGAAAACCGCCGCCTTCGGCATTCCGATGATCGCCAAGCTGATCGAAAAACCGCAGAGCGTCGGCATCGTCATGACGCCGACGCGCGAACTCGCGGCGCAGGTGCTTTCCACGCTCAAGCCGCTGCTCGCCGGACAGCAGAACATCCGTACGGCGCTTTTGATCGGCGGCGAATCCATGCACAAGCAGTTGCAGCAGCTTAAAACCCGTCCGCGCATCATCGTCGGCACGCCGGGCCGCATCAACGACCACCTCGACCGCCGCAGCCTCAACCTGTCGAACGCGGACATTCTCGTGCTCGACGAGATGGACCGGATGCTCGACATGGGCTTCGGTGTGCAGATCGACTGCGTGCTGACCTATATGCCCAAACAGCGCCAGACGCTGCTCTTTTCCGCGACCGTGCCCGCTGAAATCGAACGTGTGGCGCAGCGCTATCAGAACAATCCGGAGCGCGTCTCCGTCGGTTCGCTGGTGACGCCGGTCGCGGCGATCAAGCAGGAACTGCTGCATATCCGCGAGGGCGAGAAGTATGACCAGTTGATCCAGCAGCTTTACGACCGCAAAGGCTCTGTCATCGTTTTCGTCAAGACCAAGTTCGGCGCGAAACGCATGGCTGAAAAGCTCACGAAGATGGATTTCAAGGCTGACGCCATCCACGGCAACCTTAACCAGAACAAGCGCGACCGCGTGATCCGCGCGTTCCGTGAAAAGCAGTACCGCGTCCTCGTCGCAACCGACGTCGCCGCGCGCGGGCTCGACATTCCGCACATCGAGCATGTCATCAACTATGACCTGCCGCAGTGCCCGGAAGATTACATCCACCGTATCGGCCGCACGGCGCGTAATGGCGCGGAAGGCAATGCCGTCGCTTTCATCACGCCGTCGGAGGGGAGATTGTGGCACGCCATTCACAAGCTGATGAATCCTGACGACCGCACGCCCGCACCGCGCACGAACGACCGCCCGCAGAACAAGCGCAGCCGCAATGGAAGCGGCAAAAAAATCGGCGCGCGCAAGTTTGAAGATCGCAAATTCCCGGACCGGAAAGAAAAAGCCGAGGGTGGAAAATACGATCCGCTCAATGCAGGCGGAAAAAACCATGCCCGCCCGAAAACCTCGCGCTTCAAGCGCAAGTTCCGCCGCGAGGAGTTTAGCGGCAGGGACGGCGGGCAGGCGAGAAACCGCGCTTATTGAGGGTTATTTCTTCACCGTCGCGGCGGCTTCACCGTCCTTGAACTGGATTTTCACGGCTTGCCCCGGATGGAGGGCTTTTGCCGATGCGACAATGCCGCCTTTTTCATCCCGAACGACGGCGTAGCCGCGCTCCAGCACGCGCTTGAACGACAGGCTCTCCATCATCGCTGCAAGGTTTTTCAGCGCAACTGCGCGGTCGTGGAAAATTTTCCTCTCGCTTTGCGCAAGGCGTTCACTCATGCCGGAGACAAGGCGTTGAGCATCGTTTATCTGGCGCAGCAGGCTTTGCGGGGAGAGTTTCGCCGACAGTTCATTTAATTTAGCGCCGCGCCGTTGCAGCCAGTTTTGCAGGCCGTGTTCGAGCTTCGACGAAAGATGGTCGAGCTTCTGCATGCCGAGTTCAAGCAGGCGTTTCGGGTCGATGAGGCCGCGTCCCAGCCCTTGCACATGCGTGCGGTGCTGCTGTAACAGCCTTTGCGCGGCGGTGAGCATGCGCCGCTCGGCCTCCAGCGTCTGCGCCAGCAGTTCAGCGCGCACCGGCACGGCCTTTTCGGCGGCGGCGGTCGGCGTCGGGGCGCGGAGATCCGCGGCGTAGTCGATCAGCGTCGTGTCCGTCTCGTGGCCGACGGCGGAGATGATCGGGATGTCGCTCGCCGCCACGGCACGAACGAGGGCTTCGTCGTTGAACGGCATCAGGTCTTCAAGCGAGCCGCCGCCGCGCGCGACAATCAGCAGATCGGGGCGCAAATCGCCTTGCAACGCGTTAAATCCCTTGATTGCGGCGATGACCTGCTGCGCCGCGGTTGAGCCTTGCACCAGCGCGGGCCAGAGCAGCACGCGGCGCGGAAAGCGTTCGTCGAGCCTGTGCATGATGTCGCGGATCACGGCGCCGGTGGGCGAGGTGACGACGCCGATCAACTCCGGCAGAAACGGCAGCGGTTTTTTCCGGCTTTCGTCGAACAATCCTTCGGCGGCGAGTTTTTTGCGCCGTTCTTCCAGCATCTTGAGCAACGCGCCTTGCCCCGCCAGCTCCATCGTCTCGATGACGAGTTGGTAGTTCGAGCGGCCGGGGTAGGTCGTGAGCCGTCCGGTGCAGACGACCTCCATGCCTTCTTCGGGTTTGACCGCAAGGCGCCCGACCGTGGTCCGCCAGCAGACGGCGTCCAGCACCGCGTCCGTATCTTTGAGCGAGGTGTACATATGCCCCGATTTGGCGACGGTGACGCGCGAAATTTCCCCGCGCACGCGGACGTAGGAGAATTCGTCTTCCACGACTTTTTTTAGTTTATGGCTAAGCTCGCTGACGCTGTATTCAGGCGGCGCATTGCTGCCGGTTTGAGGTGGCAGGCCGAAAGGGGAGTCATTGTCGAACAAGTCGTTATTCTGCATGTTTCAGTCATAATACAGTCCGCGCCTTTTTGCCAGTCTCTTGACGGGCTGCCGGAAAATGCAGCAAAATCGGGAACTGTTCGGGGATACCATGAAAAGCCAGAAAAACAACAACATGCCGCTGACCAATTTGCAACTGCAGGAGCTGCGCTGCTCCTATCCGCAGGGGATGACGCTCTTCCGCGAGGGCGAGGACAGGAATTGCGCCTACATCATCGAGAAAGGCGAAGTCGAGATCAGCGTCATCAAGGACGGCAAGAAAGTGCCCCTCGTGCGCCTCGGCGAGGGCGAGGTATTCGGGGAAGCGGCGCTGATCGGCTCCGGAAAGCGCTCGGCAACCGCCACGGCGACAGAGGATTGCGAAGTGTTCCGCATCTTTCCGAGCATTCTGCGCGACCGCATCATGCGGCTTGACCCGCTGGTGGGGCTGCTGATGAGCCTGCTGGTCAACCGTTACCGCAAGTGGCGCTATGTTTCGCCGGAGCTCGCCGCCGAGGCCGGCGTCGTCGAGCATGCCAGAGAAGACTTGAGTCAGGTGGACAAGGCGGACGGGTTCTTAAGCGACCTCAATGCGCAGAAGAAAGTCGCCCTGCAGGAACTGCGCATGGCGCAGAACATCGTCGAGGCGGTGGCGAAGGGCGAACTCGGACCTTACCTGCAGCCGATCGTGACCTTGCCCGATCGCAAACTGGCGGGTTTCGAGGCGCTGATCCGCTGGCACCATCCGGAAAAAGGGATGATTTCGCCTGTGGAGTTCATTCCCGTGGCCGAGCGCACGAACATCGTCGGCCAGCTTGACATGATGATGCTGGAGCGGGTCTGCGAGATCGTGCCGGACATCCAGAAGGCCGCCGGCGTCATCGGCCGTAAGATTTATGTCAGCGTCAACCTGTCCGGCATTCATTTCGATTCTGACGGTTTCGCGGACGAGGTGGTGGAGATCGTCCGCCGGAGCAAGGTCGATCCGGCGCAGATCGTGCTCGAAATCACCGAAAGCGCGCTGATGGGCTCTCCGGAGCGGGCGGAAGCGACGCTGCGCAAGTTCAAGGCCCACGGCCTCACGATCTCGCTCGACGACTTCGGGACAGGCTATTCCTCCTTGAGCTATCTGCACAAATTCTCGATCGACATTCTCAAGGTCGACCAGTCGTTCGTCAGCGACATCCACAACAAGAACAGCAAGAGCTTCGACGTGGTGCGCGCGATCGTCTCCCTCGCCAGAACATTCAACCTGAGCACCGTTGCGGAAGGCATTGAACATGAAGAGGACATTTCCGCGCTTACGTCGCTGGGCTGCGGCAACGGGCAGGGCTACTTTTTCAGCAAGCCCATGCCCGTGGATCAGGCGCTGGAATTCGTCAGGACGAGCGTTGCCAAGTATGGCTAAGCCTTTTTATCCGTGAGGATTTTCCCGCTTCTGCGGGCGAACGGCGGATTATATGTTTTTATGTCTTGCCTTTTTTCCCGAAAAACCGTTACATTTCAACAGTCGGAGCGTAGCGCAGTCCGGTAGCGCGCCTGTTTTGGGAGCAGGATGTCGGGGGTTCGAATCCCTCCGCTCCGACCATTGAACGAGCATGCAAGGAAAAGACCGCCATGAAAGCGAAGATCTACAAACCCGTGAAGAACACCATGCAGTCCGGCCGCGCCAATACGGCGGAATGGGTGCTGGAATATGAACTGGCGACGCCGCGCCGCCCCGAGCCGCTGATGGGCTGGGTTTCGGCGGGCGATACGCTCAATCAGGTGCGGATCAGTTTCCTGACGAAAGACGATGCCGTCGCCTTCGCGGAGAAGGAAGGTCTGGAATACGACCTCGTCCAGCCGCACGCGCGCAAGGTCAAGCCGCAGAGCTATATCGACAATTTCAAATGGCATCCGCCGGAAGAAAAAAACGCGGGCTGAATCTTACAGCCCGTTTTTGACGGCGGTTTTTTTGTCGCGCCGCGCGGCGGCGAGATAGGCCAGACGCCTGCCGAGGTTTTGAGACAGCTTCAGCCAGGCGCGCGTCAAGGGGTAGACGGCCTTTTGCCAGCCGCCGAGTTGCGGCGACTTGTCGAAACGCGTGTTGCCGATCGTCGAGGCGTTGCCGGGGTCGGATGAAACAGGCGAGGGGCGCAGGACGAATGTCTCCAGCCCCGTCTTCCATACATATCCTTGCAATGTATCAACGGGTACGGCGTTTTTTTGCATGTGATGCAGGAAGATTTTTGCCGCTTTCAAATTGAGCATGTAGCCGTAGGCGCCGCCGGAAAGCGTCGGGATGCGCGAGAGCATGTAAGGCTTTGTCGGCAGCGCGCAGATGTCGCGTCCGGCAGCGTTTTGCACTTTTTCGTAGGCGAGAAAGCGCACCACATCCCATGCGACGGGCGCGGCTGCCAGATCGCGGATCACGGCAGCGAAATCTGCCGCGACGGTGACGTCGTCTTCCAGCACGACGGCGTGCGGGATATTGTTTTCAACCATATGCCGGAAGACGGCGCGGTGCGACAGGAGGCAGCCGACTTCGCCTTGCGAAAGATCGCGCCCGAAAAACAGCCGCCGCCGCGTGCGGTCGTAGTCCGGCAGGGCATCGAGGTCGAGCGCGCGGCCGTCGACGGCCGTGAAAAACGTGTAACCGATATGCAGCGGATCGAGCAGCGCCGCCATCTCCGCCCGCCGGTCGGCGGAGCGTTCGAGATTGATGACGAATACGGGCGGGAATGTCGTGTCGGCCATGTCCATTGTCTATCCTGAGTTC
>JAGXAX010000101.1 GCA_018971405.1 Alphaproteobacteria bacterium
GGGTTGATTCCTTTGCCGACAAAGAAATCCTGAATGCGCGCCTTGAGATGCGGCAACGTCGGTACGACGACCAGAAGGTCCGGCCTGTCGCGCAGCACGATATCCGTTGCTTTTGTGAACCGTTCCAGCAGGCGGGAAAGCTCGCTCATCCGGCTGCCGGGCAGAAGGCAGAGTATTTTCTGCGCGGCGTCGATATCGTATTTTTTCCGGAAGCGATCGCCGTCGCCGCGGCTGGAGAGCTTTTCGACGATCGGATGGCCGACAAAGGTCGCTGCGAGGTCGTGCGCTTCGAAATAAGGCGGCTCAAACGGCAGCAGCGTCAGGATATGGTCGAGAAACCGCGCCACTTTCTTCGCCCTTCCCGGCCTCCATGCCCAGACGCTCGGCGCGACATAGTGGATGCAGGGGGTCGCGGCGTCTTTCGCCTTCACCTTTTTCACGACGCGGAAGCAGAAATCGGGCGAGTCTATGGTGACGACGGCGTCGGGCTTCGATTGCGCGATCGCCGTGGCGGTTTGCTTGATGCGCCTGAGGATTTTGAACAGCCGCGGCAGAACCTCGGCCAGTCCCATCACGGAAAGCTCTTCCATCGGGAAGAGGCTCTCCAGCCCCGCTTCCCGCATCAGGTTGCCGCCGATGCCCGCGAATTCGACGCCTTCCGGACATTTCGCGCGCAGTGCACGCATCAGCGATGCGCCGAGAAAATCGCCGGAAGCTTCGCCTGCGATCAGGAATATGCGCAAGGGAGCGGTCATGGCGCTTTAAATCCCGTCAAAAAGAGTCCCAGATTATCCGCCGCCGCCGTCACGGCGTCGCGGTCGAGAACCAGCGATGCGCCGGCCTCGATGGCAATGCCTTCAAGCCCTGCCTCATAGGCCAGCCTTACGGTGCGAAGGCCGACGGCTGGCAGGTCAAGCCGCCTGTCCTGCTGCGGCTTGCAGCCTTTGACAAGGACGCCACCCCTGCCCTTGCGATTCAGTTCCCTGCAGCGGTTCAGCAGCGAATCCGTGCCCTCGACGGCTTCCAGCCCCAGCACGATCCCCTGCTGCACGACGGCTGCCTGCCCGATGTCGAGCGCGCCCAGCGTTTTGACAGCCCTGATGCCGTATTGCATATCCGTCTCATTTTCCGGAGATGGCCTTTTCACGGTCAGAACGCCTTCCGGCGTGAGCAGGGAAGGTTCTATCTCATGCGCGCCGACAAGACGGAAACCTTCTTTTTCAAGCTCTCCCGCCACGGCGCGGAGGAGCGCGTCATCTCCTAGCGCCGCCATTCCGAGCTGTGCGAAAACCTGGAGCGTGCGCCAGTCCGGCTTCATCTCCAGCAGGCCCGGACGCCGGACGGATCCAGCCAGCACCACCGCATCGACGTTCTCCGCCTTGAGGATGGAAATCGCCTCGTTCGTCGCGCCAAGCCGGACGAAACGGTGCGGCACTCCGCTGAACGTCTTTTTCTCCGCCTGCCCCTGCAAGGCAAGGACAAAGAAATCCCGTTGCGCGCGTTTGCAAGCGTCCATAAGCTTTTGCGGCAGGCTCCCGCCGCCCGCGATGATTCCAAGGCGTGACATGATGGTTTATACTATACCTAAGTTATTGCTTTTTAAAAGTTTCTATAGAATTTTTTGCACGCGGAAGGCGTATTATAGCAAGAAAGCGCTCAGGCCTTGGCCTGCATGACCGAACGGTCTTCCCGCGCGCGGATGAAATCGATAATGCGCATGGCGGATTCGTCGCCGCTGAAGATCACCGCCGCCTTTTCGGTGCGCTCGGCCAGCGTGCCGTTGTTGTTCTCCTCGAAAATCGCCTTAAAGGTCTTGAGCAACGCGCGAATTTGATCTTTGCTGAAACCGCGGCGCTCCAGCCCGACATAATTCAGCCCTGCCAGATGCGCCCGCTCGCCCTTGACGAGGCCGAAGGGGATGACGTCATTTTCGACGCCCGACATGCCGCCGATCATCGCATAGGCGCCGATGCGGACGAACTGGTGCACCGCCGAAAGCCCGCCGAGGACGCAATAATCCCCGACCTGCACATGCCCCGCCAGCGTCGCGTTGTTGGCCATGACGACGTTGTTGCCGATCACGCAGTCGTGCGCGACGTGCGAGGCCGTCATGAAAAGGCAATTGTCGCCCACGACCGTTTTCAGGCCGCCGCCCGCCGTGCCGGGGTTCATCGTCACGTGCTCGCGGATGTTGTTGCGCCTGCCGATGATCAGTTCCGACTTTTCGCCAGCGTATTTGAGGTCCTGCGGCGCGTGGCCGAGAGACGCGAAGGGAAAAACGGCCGTTTCCGCACCAATGGTCGTATAGCCTGCGACCACAACATGCGATTTCAGATCCACGCCGTCGCCGAGTTTAGCGTTCGGCCCGACGACGCAGTAAGGGCCGATTTTCACGTTCGCGCCCAGCTCCGCGCCGGCTTCTATGACGGCTGTCGGGTGAATGTTTGTCATGCCGCGCCGTCCATGATCATCGCCGTGACTTGCGCTTCCGCGCACAAAGCTTCCCCGACACGCGCCTCGCAGCTGAAGCGCCAGACATTGCGGCGGTTCTGCTCTTTTTTCACGTGGATGTGCAGCGTGTCGCCCGGCGTGACCGGCTTGCGGAACTTCGCACCGTCGATCGCCATGAAATAAACCAGCTTGCCTTCGAGGGATTCGCCCGCCGAATGCACGACAAGCACGGCGGAGGTCTGCGCCATCGCCTCGATGATCAGCACGCCCGGCATGACCGGCGCGCCCGGGAAATGGCCCTGAAAGAAGTTCTCGTTGATCGTCACGTTCTTGAGGCCGACGGCGCTATCGTTCGGCACGATGTCCATGACCCTGTCGATCAGCAGGAGCGGATAGCGGTGCGGGATCATCTTCATGATCTGCCTGATATCAATGACGGCGTCGCTCATGCCTCTTCTCCTTTTTTTCTTGTCGCAAGTTTTGCCAGCACGGCAGTTTGCTTCATGCTCTGGCGGATGGGAACGGCAGGCGAACCCATCACTTCCGCGCCGTCGGGCACGTCGCGCATCAGGCCGGACTGCGCGGCGACCTTCGCGCCAGCGCCGATTTTGATATGTCCGGCGAGTCCCGCCTGACCGCCGAGCATGGCGTAATCGCCCACCTGCGTCGAGCCGGAAATGCCGACCTGCGCGACGATCACGCAATATTTGCCGATCTTCACGTTGTGCGCGATCTGCACGAGGTTGTCGATGCGCGTTCCCTGCCCGATCACCGTGTCCGGCCCCGCGCCGCGGTCGACGGTCGTGTTGGCGCCGATCTCGACGTCCGGTCCGATGATCACGCGGCCCAACTGCGGCACGGCGACGAACCCTGCGGGGTCGATGGCGAAGCCGAAGCCCTGCCGCCCGATGCAGACGCCGTGATGCAGGCGCACTTTATCCCCGATCAGCGCATGGCTGACCGTGACGTGCGGTCCGATGTCGCAATCGCTGCCGATTTCCACGCCCTGCCGGATGACGGCATGCGCCTGAATCCGGCAGCGGTCGCCGATTTTGACGTTTGCGCCGATGACCGCGCCCTCCTCGATGACGCAATCCGCGCCGATCTTCGCCGAAGCGTCGACGACGGCGGAAGGGGCGACGCGCGTCTCCGGCCTTTCCGGCGGATAGAACATTGCCGCCGCGATGGCGTAGGCCTTGTAAGGATTTTTGTTCGTCAGGCAAACGGTTCCGGCAGGCGCGTGGCTTGCGAGTTCCACGCGAACGAAGCAAGCGCCCGCCTTCGTCGCCCTGAAAACATCGATGTATTTTTTATTGTCGAGAAAGCCGAGGTGCGTCTTTTCGGCGGTTTCCAGCGGCGCGACATCCGTCATCGCAAGACCGCCCTGCGACGGGTCGGACAAAACCGATCCCGTCGCTTCGGCGATCCTGCTTAAAGGGAGCGCGCCCGCAAGGGTGAAAAAACGCCTGTCAGCCATTTTTAGTCCTGCGTCGCCGCGTTTATTTCCCGGCGCCGGCGCTCGCGGCGACGGACTCAGAGGCTTTCTTCCAGTCGACGCGGACGTCCTTGACCTTCTCGTTCATCTGCTTGATGACTTCGTCGGTCATGTCCAGGTCCGGCGTGGACATCATCACGGCGTCATCCGTGAACACGGCCGAATAATGCTTATCCTTGGCGATATGGGCGACGATCTGGGCCGCGGAATGGCGCAGGCCGTTCATGGCGCTGCCGAAGGCCTGATCGAGCACCTGCCGGCGGTTTTGCACCATTTTCTGCCCGTCGATGACTTTTTCCTCTATGGCCTTTTGTTTCGCTTCAAAGGCGCCCTTGGAGAGGGTGTCCTTCTGCTTTTCCAGAGATTCTTCCGAGGAACGGATTTTGTCTTCTTCCCGGGCGATCTCCGCCTGATAGGATTTCCGCTTGGCGTCCATCTGCTTGAAGATGGATTTGGCCGCATCCGTCGTCTGCAGGACGCGGTTCATGTCGACGATGCCGAAAGTCTGGCTCGTCGCGGACGTCGCCGCCAAAGCTTGCGTGGAAAGAGCCGTCATCGCCGTAATGCTGATTATCAGTGCCGTTTTTTTAATCGTTTTCATTTCTTCCTCGTGTGTTGGTTGTTTTTTCAAGTTGCTTAGAATCGAGTGCCGAAGGTGAACCTGAGCTGCTGGACCTTGTCGTAGCTTTCTTTTTTGAGGGGCTTGCCGAAATCGACGCTCAGCGGCCCCATGGGAGACTGCCACGAGAAGCCGAAGCCTGCGGAAACGCGCGGGCTGCTGGAATCCTGTATCCCCGCGCCCGTCTCGTCGAGCGACCAGAGGCTGCCGACATCGGTGAAGGCGTGCGCCGTGACGCCGAGATCCGCGGGCAGCCCCGTCGGAAACTGGAGTTGCAGCGAGCCGCGGTAGTAGCGGTTGCCGCCGAGGGCGTCCTCGCTGGCGAAATCGCGCGGGCCGATGCCGGCGTCCGCGAAGCCGCGCAGCGTATCGCCGCCGATGAAGAAACGCTCGTTGATGCGCACGGTCTTGCCGGCATAGCCGTGGACATAGCCGGTATCCCCGAGCAGGCTCAGGATCCACTGGTCGGTGATCGGGTAATAGTACGTTCCACCCGTGTCGAATTTATAATAGCGCGCGTCGCCGCCGGGGACGGCGGCTTCCGTCAGGAAGTGGGCGATATAGCCCGACGTGGGCTCGATCTTGCTGTCGCGCGTGTCATACGTCAGGGTTTGCGAGACGGCGGCGGTCGTATAGCGCCCCGCCTGCTCCTGAATGTAGGTGGAGGCGTTCGAGGCGATGCCGGTGACGTTGTCGTCCTCCCACCTGATGTCGAGGTCCTGCCGCAGCTTTTCGGACAGCGGATAGCCGAAGCGCAGGCCGCCGCCCACCTTGTGGTAATTGTAGGAGCTTTGCGTCTGCAAATCCTGCGTGATGTCGAAGAGGTCTATGCCGCCCGTCATGTTGCGGTCCATGAAATAGGGATCGGTATAGCTGAAGTCGAACTGCGTCAGTTTCGCCGCCAGCATCGCCGAGAGCGAAACCTGCCGTCCCGTGCCGAGGAAGTTGTTTTCCTTGATGGTGAAGTCGGCCAGAGGCCCGTCCGTCGTGGAATAGCCGCCGCCGATTGACAGCTCGCCGGTGGATTTTTCCGTCACGTTGACGTTGACGTCGGTCTCGCCCGGGGTATTGCCGGGAGCGGCCTTGACGTCGACCTTGCCGAAGTAGCCGAGGTTCTTGATCTGCGTTTCGGACTGCTTGAGCTTGCTCCGGTTGAAAGGGTCGCCCTCCACCAGCAGCATCTGGCGGCGGATGACGGAATCTTCCGTCCGGGTATTGCCGCTAATATTGATATCGTGGA
>JAGXAX010000102.1 GCA_018971405.1 Alphaproteobacteria bacterium
TTCAAGGCCGAGAGCTTTCCGCTGTACACGCTGCTGCTCGAAAACAAGGAAGCCGGCGTGGACGCGGCGATCCGCGCTTTCGAACTGGCGCAAAAGGGCGGCGACGCGGAAAAATACAATTTCGCGCTGGGCCTGCAGACCGTCGCCTACGAAATCTACGCGCCGGGTCAGACGGCCGAGATCAACAGGGAAACCTTGAAAGCCTGCCTCGCCGTTTTCGAAGAGCAGGCGGAGCGTCATGCGCCGAGCGCCCTCATGGCGGCCTACAACCGGCTCTGCGGCTTCGGCTGCGAAATCGACAAGGCCGCCGCGCGCAAATGGCTCGACAAGGCCGAGGCGCTGGGCGGGAAAAGCGAGATCATCGATGCCATGCGCGTGCAGGCCGCGGAGCCGCCGAAGAAAAAAGGCCTCCTCGGCAAGTTCAAGCCGAAGTTCTGAGCCGCTCCAGTATGAAGTCCGCCCGCGCGGCGACGGGCATGACCGGCACGCGCACGGGGGCGTAGCCGGCGCTGCGGTAGTCTTCTTCCAGCATTTTGTCGATCTTTTCGGCCAGCGCCGCGTCCTCGGTGCGGACGTTGTCCTGCACCACCGGCAGGCGGTCGAAGATGAACACGGCGCGGTAGCGGAATAGCCGCGCCACGGCCGCGGCGGCGAAGACGTCCAGCCCCGCCAGCCGGAGGTAGGTGAGGCTGTCGGGGATGCCGCGGTCGAGAAACACCGTGGCGTGCGGGTCGAGCTCCATCTCGCGGGCGAGCGCCACTTCGAGGATGCCGCGCTGCAGGTCCGCCACGTCGCCGCGGACGTCGCGCAGGTCGCGCCCGCCGCGCAAGGCCAGCTCGATCAGCTCCCGCGCCACCTCGTTCTCGACCGCAAAGCCGCGCGCCTTCAGCGCGTCGATGACCGACGTCTTGCCCGAGGACGGCGCGCCGGTGATCACGCACCAGTTGGTTTTATATTTGAAATCCAATGTGTTGCTGGCCATCTTGACTTTCCGGCAAGGATGTTATAATATATGTTATAACTTCATGGAGGGTTGGATGAAGACACTTACTCTTAGCACAATCGGCAATTCCGTGGGGGTTATTCTGCCCAAAGAGGAACTCGAGCGCCTGAAAATCGGCAAAGGCGACAAGCTTTGCCTTACGGAGACCAGTGACGGCCTTTTGCTGACCGCGTACGATCCGGATTTCGAACGGCAGATGCGGCTTGCCGACGGCGTGATGCGCCGCTACCGCAACGCGCTGCGGGAGCTGGCGAAATGAGCGGAAAAGAAACGTCCCGCCGCTGGCTTTCGAAAAGTTTCGTTCTGGCGCTGCACGACATGCAGATCGCCGCTTTCGGCGGCGCCTCCGGCGTGCGGGATGAGGCGTTGCTCGAATCCGCCCTGGCGCGGCCCCAAAACCGGGCGGCCTACGGCGACCCGTCGGTTTTCGACCTTGCCGCCGCCTATGCGTTCGGGCTGGCGCGCAACCATTGCTTCGTGGACGGCAACAAGCGCATCGCCTTCGTCGCGGCGGCGGTCTTTCTGGAGGACAACGGCTATGCGTTTCAGGCGGCGGAGGCGGATGTCGTCCTGAAGACGCTCGCGCTGGCCGCGGGCGCGGCGGATGAAAAGGTTTATGCCGACTGGCTGCGGCAGAACGCGCGCGACGTCAAACCCCGCCCATCCCGCAAAGGATCTCCCACGCCGCGGGCGTGACCGGCGCGACGGAAAGGCGGGATTGTCTGAGCAGCGCCATGTCCCGCAGCCGCGGATGCGCCTTGATGGCCGCGAGCGTGACGGGCGTTTTGAACGCCTTCAGCGGCGCGACCGCGACCATGCCGAATTTTCCCGTCTTGTCGGTCGGGTCGGGGTGGTATTCCTTCACCACCTCCATCACGCCGACGATCTCGCGCCCGTCGTTGGAATGGTAGAAGAACGCAAGGTCGCCCTTTTTCATCGCCCGCATGTTGTTGCGCGCCTGGAAGTTGCGCACGCCCGTCCAGCCGGTTTTTTTGTCACTGACGAATTCGCTCCACGCGTAAGATTCCGGTTCGGATTTCATCAGCCAGTATTTCATTCAAAGGTTCTCCGTCTTGAGGTCGCGTTCCATCAGCCGGGCGATTACGGCGTCGATGGGGGCGGCGTGGTGGAGGATCCCGTCGACGGCGGCCGAGATCGGCATTTCGACGCCGAACGCCGTAGCGTTGAGCGCGATCGCCCGCGCTGTCGCCACGCCCTCGGCGACGGAGGCGCGCCCCGCCAGCACGTCTTCGAGCTTTTCGCCCCGCCCGAGCGCGAAGCCCAGCGAAAAATTGCGCGAGGCCATGGCGTTGCAGGTCAGCGCGAGGTCGCCGAGGCCGGAAAGGCCGAGAAAGGTTTCCGCGTCCGCGCCGCGGCCGCAGCCGAGGCGTTTCATTTCCGCCAGCCCGCGGGTCATCACGGCGGCGCGGGCGTTGAGGCCGAGGCCTTTGCCCTCGACGATGCCGCAGGCGATGGCGATGACGTTCTTTACCGCTCCCGCGATTTCCGCTCCCGCGACGTCGCTTGAAAGATAGGGGCGGAAGGCCTTGGCCGAGAGCATCTGCGCCCAGCGCGCCGCCCGCGCCGCCGGCGCTTTGGTGGCGAAAGTCACGGCGGCGGGCAGGCCTCTCGCGATTTCATGCGCGAAGGTCGGGCCGGAGAGGACGGCGTAAGGGTTTTCGGGCAGCGTTTCCGCCGCGGCTTCGGAGAGGAGCTTGCCGGTCTTTATTTCTATCCCTTTCGCGCAATTGACGACCGCCGCGTCCGGCGGGAGATGCGGGTGCAGCGCCGCCATCGCGCCGCGGGCGAACTGCGCGGGCGTGGCGAGCAAGACCATCTCCGCCCCTTCGGCGGCTTCGGCGAGGGCGGCGGTCGCCCTGATGGCCGGGTCGAGCGGAATGCCCGCGAGATAGCGGCTGTTTGCATGTTTCGTGCTAATCTCCGCGGCCAGTGCGGCTTCGCGGGCGTAGAGCGTCACGGCGCGGCCCGCCGTTGCCAGCATCTGCGCCAGCGCCGTGCCCCAGGCGCCTGCGCCTATAACCGATATTTTGCCTGCGCCTGTAAGCGATATTTTGCCCGCGTCCGTGGCCGGCGTTTTACTTCCGCTCATATCCTGTTCACTGGAATCCTGATGAAATTTCCGACGTCTCCCGCGCGCAAATTCACCTGCAGCGACGGCAGGAGAAGCTCCGGCACCGGCTTGCCGCGGTCGGCGTCCCTGCGCTGGGCGACGAAGGCGCTTTTCTGGATGTTGACGCCGGCGCGGATGTTGGCTTGCTTTTGTTCGGCGACCGTCGCCATGCATTGCGGCCGGCGGTTTTTGCCTTCCGGATAGTCGTGGCCGACGTACATCCGGGTTTCATCCGGCAGGGCGAGCAGTTTGCGCGTCGAATCGTAGGAATCCTCCGCGCTGCCGCCGGGGAAATCGCAGCGCCCCGCGCCGACGTCGGGCAAAAACATCGAATCGCCGACGAAAACGGAACTTCCTATGATATAAGAGGTATCGGCGGGCGTGTGGCCGGGGGTGTGGATGATGCGCGCGTCAAGCGCGCCGATTTTGAAAGCCTCGCCGTCTTCGAACAAATGGTCGAACTGCGACCCGTTCATAGGAAAAGGGTTTGGCGGCGCGTCGGCGGCATTGTGGAAGATCGGCTCCCACGTTTTCAGGACGTCGAGGATATGTTTGCTGATCGCGGTCTTGCCGCCGGTTTTCTTTTTGATGTACTGCGCGGCGGTGAGATGGTCGGCGTGGATGTGCGTCTCCAGAACCCATTCCACACGCAAGCCCCTGCTTTCCACGAAGCTGATGACCTTGTCCGCGCTCGCGGTCGAAGTGCGCCCCGCCGCGGGGTCGTAATCCAGCACGCTGTCGATGACGGCGCAGGAGTTATCCCCTTCGCCCCATACCACGTATGTCCATGTCGCCGTCGCGGGGTCGAAGAAGCCGCGCACGGCGGGCCCGCGCGCTTCTGAATTATCTGCTGTCATGCGCAGCCTCCTGTCCCTGACCCGTCTTTTGCCGCAGCGTCTTTTTTGCCGGGCGTTTTCGGCAAACCGCCGGCGCAGCTTGCCGCGCAGGCTGCGGGCGCGCTCCCGCAGCTGCTTTTGTTCCATGGCATTTTGAGCAGAAAAAGCGCCATGCCGCAGCGGTCGGTGACGCCGGCGTAGACGAGGCCGCAGCCGACAAAGAACGGCACGAGGTAAAAGACCGGCAGGGAAAAATGGCCGAGCAGCGTGCCGAGCGCGGCCAAAGCCCCCGCCGCGATGCGCACTTGCCTTTCCAGCGGGATGGCTTTGGAAGACGGCGCGGCGGCGGGTTGCGGCGCGTCTTGTGTCGCCGCATCGCTTGCGATATCGATGCCCGCCGCCGCGCAGGCGAGGATGCCGCCTTCGACGACGGCGGGGTTTTTGTATCCGGCGGCGGCGAATTTTTCCGCCGCCTTGCGCGCGCGCATGCCGCTGCGGCAGAGGATATACACCGGCGCATCGCGGTCGAGCCCGCGGCGGAGCATGAAATCATCGGGGTCGAGCGCGCCGAGCGGCACGAAATCGTGCTCCGCGGCGAGGCGCTGCTCCGCGTGCTCTTCCGGCTGGCGCACGTCGAGGATGGTCGCGCCCGCGGCGGCGAGCCTTGCGGTTTCGGCGGCGGGGATCGTTGCGATGTCAGTCATGGGATATTCCTTTCAATTCTTCAAGCGGCCAGCGCGGGCGGACGGGAAAATCCGCCGCGTCGGTCAGGCCGCGCACGAACCGTTCCATCCCCGCCCAGGCGATCATCGCCCCGTTGTCGGTGCAGAGTTTCGGCGGCGGGGCGACAAAGCGCATTTTATATTGTTTCGCCAAAGCTTCAAGCGCGCTGCGGAGCGCCTTGTTCGCGGCGACTCCGCCCGCCACGACCAGTGTCGGCGTTTCCGGTGCGCGCGCGAGGTAGTCCTTTATGGCGTGTTCCGTCCGGTCGGCGAAGATCAGCCCGACGCTGTGCTGGAACGAATGGCAGATGTCCGCCGCGTCGCGCCGGTCGAGGACGGCGGGGAGGCCGTCCCCCAGCTGGCGCACGGCGGTTTTGAGGCCGGAGAAGGAAAAGTCGCAGCCCGGCTTGCCGGTCATCGGGGCGGGCAGGGGGAATTTTTCCAAAGCCGCGGCGGGATCTGCGCATTCCAGCGCCATTTTCTCGACCGCGGGGCCGCCGGGATAGCCGAGGCCCAAAAGCTTCGCGGATTTGTCGAAACATTCACCCGCCGCGTCGTCGCGCGTCGTGCCGAGGCATGTGTATTGCCCGACGCCTTCAACGATCAGAAGCTGGCAGTGCCCGCCGGAGACGAGCAGCAGCAAATAGGGAAACGGCACGTCCGCGACGAGGCGCACGGTCAGCGCATGGCCTTCGAGATGGTTGACGGCGATGACCGGAATGCCGCGGACGGCGGCGATGGCCTTCGCCGTCATCGCCCCGACCATCACGCCGCCGATCAGCCCCGGCCCCGCCGTCGCGGCCACGGCGTCGATGTCCTTCAGGGTGAGATGCGCTTCATCGAGCGCCTGTTTCACCAGCGTGTCGATGTGAAGGAGATGCGCGCGCGCCGCGATCTCCGGCACCACGCCGCCGAACTCTTCATGCTCTTGCTGGCTCAAGACGACGTTGGACAATATGCGTTTGTCCTCCGTCACGATGGCGGCGGCGGTCTCGTCGCAACTCGTCTCTATGCCCAGAACTTTCTTCATGTTCCGATTATAGCACAAATTAAACGGCCCGTCGCAACTGGCGCGTTGCGACGGGC
>JAGXAX010000103.1 GCA_018971405.1 Alphaproteobacteria bacterium
CGTTCACGCTCGACATGTCGACGAGCGCGGCTGCGATGGGCAAAATCCGCCTTGCCTACATTTCCGGCGCTTCCGTCGAAGAGCATCTGCTTCAGGATGCGCAAGGGCATCCGGCGACCGATCCCGCCGTCCTGTTCATGGAGCCGAAGGGCAGCCTTCTGCCCATGGGCGGTTCGGGGGGCGGCTATAAGGGGTTCGGTCTTTCAATGATGGTCGATTGTCTCGTCGCCGGATTGTCCGGCGGCTTCGCGCCGCCCGCGCCGGAAGGCGCGCCGCCGACGAATAATGTTTTGGTCAACATCTGGAATCCGGAGAAGTTTTCCGGTGTGGCGCACATGCAAAAGGAAGCGGAAAAATATCTCGCCTTCGTCCGCGCGACGCCGCCTGTCGATCCCGCGCGTCCTGTCCGCGTCGCGGGCGATCGCGCGCAGGAAGAAAAAATCCGCCGCGAAAAAAACGGCATTCCCTTGAGCCGCGGCAGTGCGGTCGCGCTGGCGCGGCAGGCGGAAAAGCTGGGCATTGCCGCGCCTGCGGCGTTCAATGGTTAATCGCGCCTGCGGCGTTCAATAGCTAATTGCGCCTGCGGCTTCAAGGATTAGCCGGTGCGGGCGGGACGGCGCTTCTTGTTCGCGTAGAGCGTGGCGTCCGCGGCGGCGTAGGCCGCGGCGAAGGACGTTTCCTCCGTCACGACCGCCGCGCCGACGCTGGCGGAGAACGTGATCTTTTTACCCTGCCAGTCGACCGTCGTCTCCGCCAGAAGGGCGCGGATCTTCTCCAGATGGGCGGCGCCGCTTTCCGGCGGGAGTTGCGTCAGCAGCAGCGCGAATTCATCGCCGCCGAGGCGCGCCGCGCCGTCGAGCATGCGGATGGACTGGAGCATCTTCTGGCTTAAGGCGCGCAGGCAGGCATCGCCCGCGGCGTGGCCATAGGTGTCGTTGACCGGTTTGAAGAGGTCGAGGTCGATGAGAATCAAAAGCGCACCCGGCGAATGCCTGCGGTGGATGCGCGCCTGCTCCAGTTCGAAGAACCGCTCGAAGCCGCGGCGGTTCATGAGGCCGGTCAGCGGGTCGGTGGCGGCGAGGTCTTCGAGTTCGCGGATGCGGCGGTCCTGTTCCGCGATGCGCCGTTCCGACGTGCCGAGCAGGTGGTAGGCGTGCTTGAGAAGCGCGAGAGTCGCGCTTTGCGTGCGCCACCAGCCGTCGGCCGACGTTTTCGTCTCTCCGGACGGAGCGCGGTCATTGGACGGCAGGGGAGCCTGATGTCGTTGTTCGGTGTCGCTCATGCGCACCTCCTCATCAGGGGTATAAATAACATAATTCTGTAAAAATGCAAGTGAAAACAGGAAAAACGTCCGTCTTATTATACGTAATAATTATATATAGCTTTGATATTTAATGATATCGCAGATTTTTTTTACGGGCGGGTGGATTTTATATATTGTGGCCGAAACGCGCCTGCTTGCGGGCGTAAAGCGCTTCGTCGGCCAGCCTGTAGACATCGGCGTAGGCGCTTTCCCCCGTGACCGGCGCGGCGCCGAGACTGGCGCTGAAGTCGATCCTCCGTCCATGCCATTCCAGCGACAGGTGTTGCAGCAGGCGGCGTATCTTTTCCAGCACGATGTCGCCCAGCGCGTCGTCGATCTGGGTCAGGATGAGGACGAATTCGTCGCCGCCCAGCCGCCCCACGCCATCGAGCATCCGCACGCAGCCGTGCAGCCTTTCGCTCACCGCCATCAGGCAGGCGTCGCCCGCCGGATGGCCGTAGGCGTCGTTGATGGCCTTGAAGCGGTCAAAGTCGATCAGCGCGAAAAGCGCGCCGGGAGACTGCTTGCGCAGGATGCGCTGCTGCTCCAGCATGAAAAACCGCTCGACGCCGCGCCTGTTTAGCAAGCCGGTGAGAATGTCGGTCGAGGCCTGGCGCTCCAGTTGGCGGATATAGGCGTCCCGGTCGGCGAGTAGAGCCTCGGCGGCGTCCAGCTTACGCTGTATCTGTTCGAGCTGTGCCATTACTTTTTCCGCGTCGAGTGCGTATAAAAACCACACCCCGAAAGTAGCATATGAGTGTTAAGGCATTGCTAATGCAGGTTTTTCATAAATTTTACAGCCGCGCGAGTCTTTTTAACTGCCGCTCGCGGCAGTTTGAACGGCGCGATTTTTCCGGCACGATTGAAGACCCGCCGAGAATAACCCTTGTCATTGGCGCCATGCCGCGATTGCTTGCTGGCGTAGAGGTTTTTATCCGCCTGCATGTAGACCTTCTCATACGCGCTGACGGCGGTGATTTGCGCTGCACCGGCACTGGCGCCTTCTTTCCCTGCCAGACGATATTGATTTCATCCAGCGCCTGCTGCAAGGCTTCCAGCTTGCGTTCGGCCTCTGCGGGGCGGACATGCAGAAGCATCACCACGAATTCGTCGCCGTCGCGCCGCGCAAGGCCGTCCAGACGGCGCACTACGCGGCCATGCAAATTGCCCGCTTCTTTGAGGCAGGCGTCGCCAGCCTGATGGCCGTACGTATCGTTGGCGGGCTTGAAACGGTCAAGGTCGATGATGAACATGGCGCCGGAAGACTGCTTGCGGCGGAGGCGTTCCTCTTCCTGCGCGAAGAACACGTCAAGGCCGCGGCGGTTCATAAGGCCGGTCAGCGGGTCGGTCGTGTCTTTTTTCATAATTCATTAAACTTATATTTTAAATTTTATTGCTGCCTGTTGTAGTATTTTTACAATATTCTGTCAAATAATAAAACATGGAACGTTTAGCGGGTGACCAGCATTTTTTTCTTCTCAGCCTGCCATATTTGTTCTATATATGTTCTCAATATGGATGCTTATAACAAATTCATACGCGTACGCGGCGCGCGCGAGCACAACCTCAAAAGCATCGACGTCGATATCCCGCGCGATCAGCTGGTGGTGATCACGGGGCTGTCGGGGTCGGGCAAGTCGTCGCTCGCCTTCGACACGGTCTATGCCGAGGGGCAGCGGCGTTATGTCGAGAGCCTCTCGGCCTATGCGCGGCAGTTTCTGGAGCTGATGCAAAAGCCGGACGTGGACAGCATCGAAGGACTGTCGCCCGCCATTTCCATCGAGCAGAAGACCACCTCGCGCAATCCGCGTTCGACCGTCGGCACCGTCACGGAAATTCACGATTACATGCGCCTTTTGTGGGCGCGGATCGGCGTGCCCTATTCGCCCGCCACCGGCAAGCCGATCGCCAGCCAGACGCCGACGCAGATGGTCGACCAGATCGTCGCCATGGGCGAGGGGACGCGGCTCTATCTGCTTGCGCCCGTCGTGCGCGGCCGCAAGGGCGAATATAAAAAAGATTTGCAGGAACTCAAGAAGAAAGGCTTCCAGCGCGTCAAGATCGACGGGAAATTCTACGAGCTTGACGGCACACCGACGCTCGACAAGCAGATCAAACATGATATCTCCGTCGTCGTCGATCGCATCGTCGTCAAGAAAGACCTTGGCAACCGGCTCGCGGATTCCGTCGAAACCGCATTGAAATTGTCGGACGGGCTGATCATCGCCGAAAACGCGGACAGCAAGGAAGAACATATTTTCTCGTCCAAATTCGCCTGCCCCGTCTCCGGCTTCACCATCGCGGAGATCGAGCCGCGCCTCTTCTCGTTCAACAACCCGCACGGCGCCTGCCCCGCATGCGACGGCCTTGGGAGCAAGATGTATTTCGAGCCGGAGCTCGTGGTGCCGGATGGGTCGCTGTCGCTCGAAGAGGGCGCGATCGCCCCGTGGGCGAATTCCGCTTCCGGCTATTACGAGCAGACGCTGGAAAGCCTCTGCCGCCACTACAAAGGCCGGATGGATGCGCCGTGGGACAAGCTGCCGAAGAAGCTGCAGGAGGCGATTTTGTCCGGCTCCGGCAAAGACAAGATCGCTTTCAAATATTTCGACGGCCAGCGCAATTACACCACCACCAACGTTTTCGAAGGCGTCATCCCCAACATGCTGCGCCGCTACCGCGAGACGGACAGCTTCCGCGTGCGCGAGGAGATGGAACAGTACAAAGGCGAGCAAACCTGCGACGCCTGCGGCGGTCATCGCCTCAAGCCCGAGGCACTGGCGGTAAAGGTGGACATGAAGCATATCGGCGATATTTCCGCGCTGTCCATCGAGCATGCCTATGAATGGTTCGCCGCGCTGGGCGCGAAACTCGGAACCAAAGACAAAGAGATCGCCACGCGCATCCTGAAAGAGATCAACGAGCGTCTGACCTTTTTGATGAACGTCGGGCTGGATTATTTAAGCCTCAGCCGCATGTCCGGCACGCTTTCGGGCGGGGAGAGCCAGCGCATCCGCCTCGCCTCGCAGATCGGCTCCGGCCTGACGGGCGTTTTGTATGTGCTCGACGAGCCTTCCATCGGCCTCCATCAGCGCGACAACAACCGGCTGCTGGATACATTGAAACGCCTGCGTGATCTCGGCAACACGGTTTTAGTGGTCGAGCATGACGAGGACGCGATCCGCACTGCGGATTATCTCATCGACATGGGGCCGGGCGCGGGCATTCATGGCGGCCACGTCGTGGCTGCGGGCACGCCGCAAGAGGTGATGAAGGACAAGAAGGGCCTGACCGCGCAATACCTCAACGGCGCGCGCGAGATTCCGCTGCCCGGGCGCCGCCGCGACGGCAAGGCCGTACAGACGAAAAAAGGCACGGCAACGCAATATATCGAGGTCACCGGCGCGCGCGAAAACAACCTTAAAAATGTTCATGCCAAAATCCCCGTCGGCACTTTCACTTGCGTTACCGGCGTTTCCGGCGGCGGAAAATCATCGCTGATCATCGACACGCTTTATGCCGCCGCCGCCAAACGGCTGATGAAGGCGCGCACCCATCCGGGCGCGCACGACGACATCCTCGGCCTCGAATATATCGACAAGGTCATCGACATCGATCAGGCGCCGATCGGCCGCACGCCGCGCTCCAACCCCGCGACCTACACCGGCGCTTTCACGCCGATCCGCGACTGGTTTGCGGGCTTGCCGGAGGCGAAGGCAAGGGGGTATGGCGCGGGCAGGTTCTCGTTCAACGTCAAGGGCGGGCGCTGCGAGACCTGCGAGGGCGACGGCGTCATCAAGATCGAAATGCACTTCCTGCCCGACGTGCATGTGACCTGCGACGCCTGCAAGGGCAAGCGCTACAACCGCGAGACTTTGGAAATCAAATATAAAGAGAAAACCATTGCCGACATTCTCGACATGACGGTCGAGGAAGGCGCGGATTTCTTCAAGGCCGTGCCCGCGGTGCGCGACAAGCTGGAAGCCTTGAAGGAAGTCGGTCTCGGCTACATCCACATCGGCCAGCGGGCGACGACGCTTTCCGGCGGCGAGGCGCAGCGCGTGAAGCTTGCCAAGGAACTCGCCAAACGCGCCACGGGACGCACGCTTTACATCCTTGATGAGCCGACCACGGGGTTGCATTTCGAGGACGTGCGGAAATTGCTTGAAGTGCTGCACCGACTCGTCGATCAGGGCAATACCGTCGTCGTCATCGAGCATAACCTCGAAGTGATCAAAACGGCGGACTGGATCGTCGATATCGGCCCTGAAGGCGGGGACAAGGGCGGCGAGATCATCGTGCAGGACACGCCGGAGCGAGTGGCTGCGGAGAAACGCAGCTACACCGGCGCATTTTTGAAACCGTTGCTGAAGAAGTCAAAAGCGGCCTAAAAAACGCCGAGTTCTTTCAATTTTGCCTGAATCATCTGCAAAT
>JAGXAX010000104.1 GCA_018971405.1 Alphaproteobacteria bacterium
TGCGCCGCGATCATGTTGCCGAGCGCGTAGGCGGGGAAGTAGCCGATCGCGCCGGTCGGCCAGTGCACGTCCTGCATGCAGCCTTTTGAATTGTCGGGCGGGGTGATGCCGAGCAGGTTTTTGATGCCGTCGTTCCAGGCCTGCGGCAGGTTTTCGACCGCAAGCGTGCCTTCGACCAGCCCTTTTTCCAGCTTGTAGCGCAGGAGAATGTGCGCGGGATAGGTGAGTTCGTCCGCCTCGATGCGGATGAATGACGGGTTGACCTGATTGGCGAGCAGTTGCAGGTTTGCAGCCGAGAGCGCGGGATCGTTCGGGCGGTTGAAGATTTCGCGCGCCAGCTTTTCAAGATATTGGAAGAATTCCGGCTCGTGCGCGGCGTTGCGCTCCATGATGCCGGACTGGCTTTCATGCACCGCCATGCCCATCGAAGCGCCGACCAGCTGGTAGCGGCGGGCGAGAGGCGTGCCTTGTTCGTAGAGCGCGTGCCCCGCCTCGTGCACGGTGGAATAGACCGCGGAGAGGAAAGAGCTTTCGTCGCTGGTATCGGTGGTGAAGCGCACGTCCGAGGCGCTGCCGCCGGTCGAGGGGTGGGCGTCGATGGCGAACATCTTGCCGCGGGTGAAATCGAAGCCCATGGCCTCGGTCAGGCGGCGGCTGAGCTCGGCCTGCTGCTCTTGCGGGAAGGGGCCTTTGAGCGGAAGCGGCTGCGGGCCTTTCTTCTGCAGGTCGACGGCCTCGCGGATCAGGCCGGGCAGGGCCTTTTCCAGCTGGGCGAATTCGCGCGCGACGGTGGCGTCGGCGATGTCGGGCGAGAAGCTGTTGAGCAGCGCCTCGTAAACCGAAGCCGCGCCCAGCTTTTCCCTGCGGATCTCCCCGACGGCGCGCAGTGTATCGAAGGAATGCTTGTACCAGTCCTTCATCTTCGACCAGTCACCTGTTTTCCGGAGTTCGGTATGCAGTTTTTGGCCTTCATTGCTGATGCGGGCGATCTCGGTCGCCAGTTCGTCGGAGAGGCCGGCCTCGGAGACCCAGGCACGGCGCATCAAAGTGAGGTTGCGCTGGTCGGCCGGCGAGAGGGTTTGCTTGTCTTTCTCTGCCGCGTCGAGCCATTTTTCTCCCTGCGGATCTTTAATCAAACTATGAGAAATATCTGCCAAGGCCATGATTTGCCTTGTACGGTCTTCTGCGCTGTTCTTCGGCATGACTGTTTCCGCGTCCTTGTTGAGGATGGCGGCGGCGTTGTTGATGTCGATGATTTTGGCGAAGCGGTCCTGCAGATTCTGGTAGGCGCTTTTCGGTGCGGCTGTCATCTGTTTTTCCCTTCCGTGCGGCTGAATTTCACAAGCTGAATTCTAGCAAACTATTTACCAAAAAACAATTAACGCCCCGAGGCGCGTCCATTATTGATTTATTTGATAAATAGACCCTTGCTAACATTATAGAAATAAAATAAAAATAGAGGTCATCGCAAAAGAGGAGGCAGTCGGATCATGGTATCGGTAATGCAGGGCGCGCCCGCGGACGTCGTCGCGCAGTTCATCCAGTTCATGAGCCAGTCGGCGGGATCGCTGACGGGGCTTTTCGCGCGGCTGAACCTTTTCATCCTCGTGCCGGTTTTCATCGCCACGGGGCTTCTGCTGATCGGCTACTTCCGCCACTACCAGCGTCCGGCGGGGGCGATCCGCCGCGCGCTCGAAAAGGTGACGGATGCGGTGCGGACGGCGCGGCTGCGGCACAAGGGCGTGCAGGACGCCGGCGGGACTGACGCGCTTTCGCGCGCGCTCGACGGGATCTTCGCCCTGTCGCCGTTCAAGAATTTGTGGATGGAATACTGCGCGTCGCTGCACCTCATCGCGGGGCGCGACGGCCGGAAGACGGTTCTCGCCACCGCGCCGGCGGAGGCGTTCTTCTCGCGGGAAAACGTCGTCGACCTGCACATCAACGCGGATTTCTACCGCCACCTGCCGGGCATCCTCACGGGCATCGGCATCATCGGCACGTTTTCCGGCCTCGTCTGGGGGCTGCACGAGTTCACGCCCGACACGTCGGACGCCGTGGCGTCCCTGCCGCTGCTGCTGCAGGAGGTGACGTCGGCCTTCGTCGGTTCGGGCTTCGCCATCCTCGCCGCCATCTTCGTGACGTATAAGGAGAAGTCCGTCCTCAACGGCTGCTATCGCGCCGTGGGCGAACTCACCCGCGAGATCGACGGCCTATACGCGACCGGCGCGGGCGAGGAATATCTCGCGCGCCTCGTTGCCGCGACGGAGGGCGGCGTGAGCGCGCAGGAACGCCAGCATCAGGCGCTCGCCCAGCAGGTGGGAAGCGCGATCCGCGAGGCGCTCGCCGAGCCGATGAAAGAGCTGGCCGCAGTGGTCGACCGCGCCGCCGCCAATCAGGAGAAGGCCGTCGGCCGCATCCTCGACAAGGTGCTGGAGAGCTTCTCCGAAAGGCTCGACGTCACGTTCGGCAGCCAGATCAAGAAGGTCAATGACAGTTTCGCCACCGCGACCGAGGCGATGGAGCAGGTGCGCGATTCCATGACCGTCCTGCTCGGCGACATGGCCGCGGTCGGCATCAACGCCGTCGACCAGATGTCGGGCACGCTGGCGCGGGCGGTGGAAGACGCCTCCGCCGCGCAGGACCGGCTGAACGAGCAGACACGCGCCTTCCTCGACGAGATGCGCGACCTCCTGCTCCGCAACCAGAACCAGACGTCGGAAGTGATGGACGTGACGATGCGCGCCGTGCTTGCCAAGCTGCAGGCGGCGATGACGCGCCTCGCGGTCGACCGCGGCGAGCAGGTCGAGCAGGACAGGAAGCGCATCGAGGAGCTGACGGCGTCCGTGGCGAAGCTGGTGACGAGCGTCGACACGTCGTCCGCCCGCACCGCCGAGAGCCTCGGCATCCTGCAGAACACCGCCAGCGGCGCGATTTCGGGCATGAACAACGGCGCGGTCGTGATGCGCATGGCGGCGGACAGGTTCGCGATCGCGGGCAACACGCTCTCCGACGCGCTGGAAAAATCCGAGGCGCTGACGGAAACCGTCGGCCAGTTGCAGGAGCTTCTGGCCTCGACCGTGCAACTGCGCCGGGCGGGATAGATTTAGATGTTCGCGCGCACGCTCATCAGACGCCACGCCCGCGACGAGGGCGAAAAGCCGTTCTGGATCTCGTTTTCAGACCTGATGACCGCCTGCATGACGGTCTTCCTCATCGTCATGGCGGTGACGGTCGTGACGATGAAGGACGAGATCGCGCGCATCGAGAAACTCACCGCCATCACCCGCGACCGGCAGGCGGAGATCCAGCGCTTCGCCGACGCCCTGCGCCTCGCCTCTGAGCGCAGGTACCCGAACGTCGGCGTGGACATCATCAAGGACACGGTGAAGATCGACTTCGGCGCCGACGTCAATTTCATGTCCGGCTCGTCGGAGATCACCGACGCGGGCTCGCGCTTCCTGCGCGGCTACCTGCCGATCCTGCTCGGCGCGGCGGAGACGCCGCTCGGCAAAAAATGGCTGAAGCGCGTCGTCGTCGAGGGCTTCACCGACACGGACGGCAGCTACCTCTTCTATCTCGACTTGAGCCTCGAGCGCAGCCGCAAGGTCGTCTGCGCGCTCTTCTCGCCGCCGTCGTCGGGGGAGGCGGCCATGACGCGCCACGAGCTGGAGCAAATGCGCGACCTGTTCCTCGTCGGGGGCTATTCGTTCAACTCCATGCTGCCGTCGAAGGCGCGTAGCCGCCGCATCGAGTTGAAGCTCGAATTCTGGCAGGCGGGCGAAAAGGCGCAGGCGGACAGAAAGCCGAAGCCGAACCTCGACAACAAGCCTTTTGGCCATTGCTAGGCGTTGGTTCTTTTCGGCTGCGGACAGTGTTCGAGCGCAAAAATCAGAGCCCGTGCATTTTCAGCGCGTCTTTGAGCGGCGTATTTTTGGACGGCTGCCCGCCGTCTGCGGGAACGACGGCGAAGAACAGCGTCCGGTTGCCGGCGGCGTCCTCGAAATTCTCCTTCAGGACGGCGAGGCCGTAAGTTTTCGCCGCGGCGGCGGAGGCGATGACGGCCTTCGCGGCGTCCTTTGCCGCGGCGACCTGCTTTGCCGCGCCCGCGGTGTCGCCCGCCTCGACGGGCTTCAGCCTGAGCCGCGCGATGCTTTTCCGGCACTGGGCGAGCGCCTGCCAGTGGCTGTAGACGGCGCGGAGATCGTCGATGCGCGCTTCCGGCAGGGCGAGCAGGCAGTGGCGGACGGGCAGCCATAAAATCTTCTCGACCGCGTAGGCTTTTTTTTCGGCGGCATTGCCGCCTGCCGCGCGCAGCGCGGCGAGCGCGTCGGTCACCGGCCCGGCGATCGTGTTCGTCACGGGGATGAGGGCGCGGTCGGCGCGGTTTTCGTCCAGCGCGGCGAGCGCGTCCGCAAAGGTGGCGCAGCACAGTTTTTTGCAAGCGGGGTAAAGCTCGTCCGCGGCGATGTCGGAATAGGCGCCTGCAATCCCCTGAAACGCGATGCGCGGCTTTTGGGCGGGCATGCCGTTCAGGCGGCCTTGCGCGGCGGCGGATAATGCGGCGGGCGGCGGCGCGCGTGTTTCGCCCGCGCTTTTTGCGCTGCCGGCGCGGGCGCGATCTGCGTGAAGGCGTCCTTTTTCGGGTCGTAATCGTGGAGCGCGCCTTTTTCCATGTCGAAATACCAGCCGCTGACCGTCAGGCGGCCCTCGGCGACGGCCTTTTTGACCATCGGATATTCCAGCGCGTTCTTCACGCTCATGATGACGGTCTGGCGCTCGGTCTCGCGCAGCAGCGCTTCCTTGTCCGTCTTGCCGACCTTGCCCTCGGCGGCGCGTTTGGCCTCGGCGGCCATCTTCACCCAGCTTTCGATGAGCGTATCGGAGGTGCCTTCGACCAGCGCGCCCACGCCGCCGCACTGCGAATGCCCCATGATGACGAGGTGCTTGATCTTCTTCGCGTCGATGGCGTAGCTGAGGGAGGCGGCAAGCTCCGCCTGCTTGTCCGCGTCATAGGGCGGGATGATCGCGCCCATCTGCTGGTGGAGGAACTGCTGCCCCGGCGGGGCGTCGAAGACGATGTCGGCCCCGTTGCGCGGGTCGATGCAGTTGATGATGAAAAAATCCGGGTTCGCGCCGTTCTTGACGAGTTTTTCCATGAGGCCGGCGCCGTTTTCGTAGTGCTTGTCGCGGAAACGGTTGAAGCCGTCGGTCAAAGTCTTTTCTGCTGCGGGCTTGTCTTCGGGGGGCGTCTCTTTCGGCACGGGCAAACTCCATGTTTTATGAGGCGTCACGCGCAAGGAAGATAATTTTATTACGCGTTTTGCTATGGTATTGGATTATTATTTCCATTAAAATCACGGCATGTCAAGCGCGCACCGCAAAATCATCATCGCCGTCGATGGCCCCGCCGCAAGCGGCAAAGGCACCTTCGCCAAGGGGCTGGCGCAGCGGCTCGGCTATGCCTACCTCGACACCGGCGCGATTTACCGCATGATATCGCATGAAGTGCTGGAGCGCGGCGGCGACCCCGCGAAGATCGGGGACGTTCTGCCGGTGCTGCAAACGTTGAAATATCCGCTGCCGTCCTCCGCGCTGGAAGATCCCGCCCTGCGCGCGCCGCAGGTCGAGGCCGCGACGCCGCTGGTCGGCGCGATGCCGGAGGCGCAGGCCGCAGTGCGCGCTTATC
>JAGXAX010000105.1 GCA_018971405.1 Alphaproteobacteria bacterium
ATATTTTAAAAAAGGAAAAAGCATGGCTCCCAATTTTAACGGCAAGACCGCGCAGGAGATTGTTGATTATCTCGGCCTGCGCAAGCCTGCCGATTTTGAGCAGACCAAAGAAGCCATAGAAACCCTAGACCCCGCCCTGTGCAAAGAGGTGATCAATATCATTGAAAAAGACCTTGTTTCAGGTCTTTTTCAAAATGTGCTGGTATGTCATTGAGGTCAAGGGCAGGGAGACTGATCCTGTTTTGAGACATGCCGTCAGAGCCGTCTTGGAACAGCCGGATGAGGATTACAATAAGGCTTACAAAATCATCCGGGCATGGTCAAAGGCTACAACGACAGCCTCATCCTCGCTCCTTCCAAAAAACCGCCAAAACACTGGGCGCTCTGAAAATAGCGCCGCATGGAATCAAAAGAGCCTGTTTCCTTTGGAAAAAGGCTCTTTTTTTGCCGGTTGCTTTGTGCGGCGCACAATCGCTATCCTTTTCGGCATAGCATTTTAGCCCCTATTTATAAGGAGTCGCCATGACCGAGCATAAAACGCACCCCGTTTATCCTGAATCTTTCGCCATCCCCGCCGCCGTCGCGGCGCGGGCGAAAATCACGCCGGAGAAATATGCGGAGATGTACGAGGCATCGGTCGAAAATCCCGACAAGTTCTGGGCGGAACACGGCAAGCGCCTCGACTGGATGAAGCCCTATAGCCAGGTGAAGGACGTCGATTTCGCCGACAACGCGCGCATCCGCTGGTTTTACGACGGCACGCTCAACGCCTGCGTCAACTGCGTCGACCGCCACCTGCCCAAACGCGCCGGCCAGACGGCGCTGATCCGCGAGGGGGACGATCCGGACGACAGCTCGAAAATCACCTACCGCGAGCTGAAAGACGAAGTGTGCAAGCTCGCCAACGCGCTCAAGGAGCGCGGCGTGAAAAAGGGCGACCGCGTCACCATCTACATGCCGATGGTGCCGGAAGCGGTTTACGCCATGCTCGCCTGCGCGCGCATCGGCGCAGTCCACTCCGTCGTGTTCGGCGGCTTCTCGCCCTCGTCCTTGCGCGACCGCATCCTCGATTGCGATTCCACCGTCGTCATCACCGCGGACGAAGGCCTGCGCGGCTCAAAAAAAATCCCCCTCAAAAAGAACACCGACGAGGCGCTGAAAGACTGTCCCAATGTGCATACGGTCATTGTTTTGAAGCGCAGCGGCGGCGTGGTCTTCTGGAACGACGGCCGCGATGTCTGGTATCACGAAATCTGCGCGAAACAATCGACCGACTGCAAGCCTGAAGAAATGAACGCGGAAGACCCGCTCTTCATCCTCTACACCTCCGGCTCGACCGGCAAGCCCAAGGGCGTTTTGCACACCACTGGCGGCTATCTCGTCTACGCCGCGATGACGCATGAATACGTGTTCGACTGGCACGACGGCGACGTCTACTGGTGCACGGCGGACGTCGGGTGGGTCACCGGCCACAGCTACATCGTCTACGGCCCGCTCGCCAACGGGGCGACGACGCTGGTCTTCGAGGGCGTGCCGAATTACCCCGACTACAGCCGCTTCTGGCAGGTGATCGACAAGCACAAGGTCAACATCTTCTACACCGCGCCGACCGCCATCCGCGCGCTTCTGCGCGAAGGAACGGACTGGGTGAAGAAGACAAGCCGCGCCTCCTTGCGCGTGCTCGGTTCGGTCGGCGAGCCGATCAACGAAGAGGCCTGGATGTGGTATTACGAAGCCGTGGGCGACAAGCGCTGCCCCGTCGTCGACACCTGGTGGCAGACGGAAACCGGCGGCGTGCTCATCACCACGATGCCCGGCGCAGGGAGCCAAAAGCCCTCGTGGGCGGGCAAGCCGTTCTTCGGCGTGCAGCCGGCGCTGGTCGATGCCAACGGCGTCGTGCAAACCGGCGAGACGGAAGGCATGCTGGTTCTGACCGGCAGCTGGCCGGGGCAGATGCGCACGGTTTACAAAGACCATGCGCGTTTCGTGCAGACCTATTTCTCCACCTTCAACGGCATGTATTTCACCGGCGACGGCGCGAAACGCGACAAGGATGGCTATTACCGCATCACCGGCCGCGTCGACGACGTGATCAACGTCTCCGGCCACCGTCTCGGCACGGCGGAGATCGAGGACGCGCTCAACACCCATGAAAAAATCGCCGAAAGCGCCGTTGTCGGCTATCCGCACGACATCAAGGGACAGGGCATCTATGCCTACGTCACGCTGATGGAAGGAGAAAAAGCGGATGAAGGCTTGCGCAAGGACATCATCCGGCACGTGCGCAAGGTGATCGGGCCGATCGCCACGCCGGACGTGATTTTGTTCGCGCCGGCATTGCCCAAGACGCGCTCCGGCAAGATCATGCGCCGCATCCTGCGCAAGGTCGCGGAAAACGCCTTCGACCAGCTGGGCGACACCTCGACGCTGGCCGACCCGGGCGTCGTCGCCGCCATCGTCGAAAGCCACAAGAAGATGTTTCCGGAGGCGGCTTAAAGCTAACTCCAAGGGCCTGTCGGCACAGGAGCGGCAGGCGGCGGCAGCGTTGGGACGGGCGTATTCGTCATCTCCGAAATCATTTTGATGCGCGCCTCAATCGGCGGATGGGTGGCGAACATCCCGATGATGCTGCCCTGGCTGTTCTCGATGCACATCTGCTGCATCTCGTGCGGGAAATGCGGCAGTTCGTCGTGCCCGGCGATGCGGATCAGCGCCTTCATCATCGCTTCGGGGTTTTTCGTCAGTTCGACAGAACCGGCATCGGCGAGATATTCGCGCTTTCTCGAGAGCGCGAAGCGGATGAGAATGGCAAGAGCGTAGCCGACCGCCAAAACGCCCAGAGCCGCCAGCGCGGCCGCGCCGCCGCCTTCGCGGTCGTCGCGCCGTGCATAAAAATTGGGCGTATTGCCGAAAATCAGCGACTGATAGGCCATCTGCGCGAGGAAGCTGATGATGCCGACGAAGATGATCGAGATGACCAGCAGACGCACGTCGCGGTTCATGATATGGGTCAGTTCGTGGCCGATCACGCTTTCCAGCTCGTCGTCGGGCAGATGCTCGACGAGGCCGCGGGTCAGGACGATTTTAAAACTTTTCTGATCAATGCCGGTGGCGAAGGCGTTCAGGGCCGGACTGTCGATGATCTCGAACGCGGGCATGGCGAGCCCCCGCGAGATGCAAAGGTTCTCCAGCATGTTATATATTTTCGGGTACTGCTGGCGCGTGACCGGCTGCGCGCCCGTCGCCATGCGCATGATGCTGTCGTGAAAAAAATAGGCGATGACGAACCAGATGCCCGCAGCCGCGAAGGCCCAGCCGCCGTATTGTAAAACGCCCGCCCAACCCGCGTTGAAAGCCGCCGCCCAATTGACCGCCGCACCCGGCACGCTGCTCTGCATCAGCGCGTTCATGATGATGAAGAAGCCGCCCATCATCGCGAGCAGCAGCAGCGGAAAGCCCGCCAGCAGGATGCCGGACTTGATGTGATTGTTGTAGATCTGCGTCGTCAGCCCGAAAGAGGACGGCATTCAGAAGCTGACCTGCGGCGCGTCCTTGACCGCATGTTTTTCGCTTTCATCGACTTCGAAGAAGCTTTCTTCATGAAAGCCCGCCGCACCAGCCAGCAGAACGGCGGGGAACTGCTTGATCGCGGTGTTGTATTCCTGCGTCGCGTTATTGAAGAAACGGCGCGCGGCGGCAATCTTGTTCTCGATGTCCGAAAGATCGGACTGCAACTGGCGGAAGTTGGCATCGGCCTTGAGCTGCGGATAGTTTTCCGCCACGCCCATCAGATTCATCATCGCGGCGCCGAGAGCGCCTTCGGCTTTCGCCCTGGCCGCGACGGGACCTGCCTGCATTGCGCTCGCCCGCGCTTCCGTCACCTTTTCAAAAACCTCTTTTTCGTGGCTTGCAAAGCCCTTGACCGTCTCGACGAGGTTAGGGATCAGGTCGTGCCTCTGTTTCAGTTGCACGTCGATGTCGGCGAGCGCGGTTTTGCGCGCCTGCACGAGAAGGACGATGCGATTGTAAATGGAAACGGCGAAGAGGACGATAACGCCAAAAACGACAACCCAGATAACCCAGCCCTGCATGACAAATCCTCCCTTGCAAGAAAAGCGCTGCCGTAATTTTCAGGCAAAATGCCGCGCCATGCAAGGCTTTACGCGAAAGCGCGCAAAAAGACAGCCGGCCGGGCATTTAACCCGACCGGCTTGCGCTTTACAAAAGCAGGAGCTTCAAGGTCTCCCGCCCCGCCGGTTTCCGCCATATATCGGCACAGAACGCCGGCGCAAAGTCTCCCCCACCCAAGTCTTAAAAGCAGTCGTATTTCAGCTTCAAGACCAGAATATCATAATGAGGTTAAGAATTTCTAAACGCGGTATTTACCTGCTTTTACAGCCATTTACCAGTTAACGGAAGAGAGCGGCGCGATCTGCCACGCGTCGACGGCGCTGCGTGCGTGGTCAAGATCGCCCTGCGACATGCCGTTCGCCACCTCGATTCGCGCCACCACCGCGTCGGATTTTTCTTTTCCGGCAGGAAGCCCCTGCGCCGCGAGATCAAGCCATACGTAAGCGAGACCCTGATCCCTGTCCACGCCCTGGCCGTCCTTGTAAAGCAGCCCGAGCTGCATCTGGCATTCCGGAACGCCGGTCGCGGCGCATTCCTTGTAGAGCCCCGCGGCCTTGCCGATGTCGCGCGGAACGATTTTCCCCTCCCGGTAGATGCGCGCCAGCGCCACCAGCGCCGACATGTCGCGGTTCTCGTGCATGGCCATCGTGTACCACTTGATCGCCAAGGCGGAATCCTGCGGCAAGCCGTAACCGTTCTCGTAATCGTAGGCGAGGCGCATCCGCGCCTCGGCGTTGCCCTGCCGCGCCGCCTTGAAATACCACAGCGCCGCGTCAGACGGCCCCTTGCTGGCGTCACCCTCGCCGCGCTCGTACATATGCGCCAGCGCCAGTTCCGCCGGCGCGTGGCCCTGCCGCGCCGCAGCAGCGTAATATTCGAGCGCCACGGCGGCATCAGCCTTCACGCCGACGCCGTTGCGGTACATGTACCCGAGCGCGGTCAGCGCATAGACGTCGTTCTGCCGCGCGGCGTATTTGTACCAGTAAAGCGCGACGGCGGGGTTGGCCTGCACGCCGTGGCCGGAAAGGTACATCTGCGCGAGATCCGCCTGCGCGCGCGCGTTGTCCTGCATCGCCGCCTGCTGGAACCACTGCGCCGCCAGCCCGTAGTCGCGCCTGTAGCCGATGCCGTCGCGCAGCATCGTGCCAAGCGCCTCCTGGGCGTCGGCGCTGCCCATCTGCGCGGCCTTCGTGTACCATTTGAAGGCCTTCTTGTCGTCGCGGATGACGCCGCGGCCGGTGGCGTAGAGATATCCCATATAGGCCACGGCGGGAAGATAGCCCTGCTCCGCCGATTTCTGGTACCAGCTGAACGCGCCGTAGATGTTTTCCGCCCCGTACAGGCCGTGGTCGAGCATGTAGGCCAGATAAAACTGCGCCTGCGCGTCGCCCCCCGACGCCAGCTGGTCGAAGTCGTTGAACGCCGTCCGCATGTCGCCGCTGCCGAAAGCGTTCAGCGCGTCGTCGATCGTGGGGTTGGGATTGTAATGCGCGTAGTCGTTCGTCTGGTCGT
>JAGXAX010000106.1 GCA_018971405.1 Alphaproteobacteria bacterium
CCCGCCTTCCAGATGGGTCACCCGAAAGTGTTCGAACTCGCCGCGCGCCTCGCGATGCTGATGCCAGGCACGCTCGACCATGTGTTTTTCACCAACTCCGGATCGGAGTCCGTCGATACGGCCCTCAAGATCGCCCTCGCCTACCACAACGTGCGCGGACAGGCGGGGCGCACGCGGCTGATCGGGCGGGAACGCGGCTATCACGGCGTCGGCTTCGGCGGCATCTCCGTCGGCGGCATCGTCAACAACCGCAAGTTCTTCGGCTCGCTGCTCACCGGCGTCGATCATCTGCCGCACACGCACAACCTCAAGGAAAACGCCTACAGCAAAGGCCTGCCCGCCTGGGGCGCGCATCTGGCGGACGACCTCGAGCGCATCGTCACGCTGCACGGGGCGGAAACCATCGCCGCCGTCATCGTCGAGCCGATCGCAGGCTCGACCGGCGTGCTGCTGCCGCCCAAGGGCTACCTGCAAAAACTCCGCGATATCTGCACCAAGCATGGCATCCTGCTCATTTTCGACGAAGTCATCACCGCCTTCGGCCGCACCGGCAACGCCGCGACGGCCGCCGAAGTGTTCGGCGTGCAGCCCGACATCATCACCATGGCCAAGGGCCTGACCTCCGGCGTCATCCCCATGGGCGCGGTCGCGGTGGACAAGAAAATCTACGACGCCTTTATGCAAGGGCCGGAAAACGCCATCGAGCTCTTCCACGGTTACACCTATTCCGGTCACCCCGTCGCCGCCGCCGCCGGCCTCGCGACGCTCGACGTTTACAGCCAGGAAAAGCTCTTCGAACGCGCCAAAGAGCTCGAGCCCTACTGGGAGCAGGCCGTGCACGCCCTCAAGGGCCTGCCGCATGTCATCGATCTGCGCAACATCGGGCTGATCGGCGCGATCGAGATGGAAGGCATCCCGGGCAAGCCGACCGCCCGCGCGTTCGAGGCCTTCCTCAAATGCTTCGAGAAGGGCCTGCTGATCCGCACCACCGGCGACACCATTGCGCTCTCGCCGCCGCTAATCATCTCCAAGCCGCAGATCGACGAAATCTTCGACACCCTCTCCACCGTCATCAAAGGACTGGCCTGACATGAAAGCCCCGGCGATGAAGAACACTCCGCAACGTCACGGCGACATCACCAATCCGGCCACCGGCGAAGTCATCTCCCGCGTGCCGTTCAGCACGGCGGCGGACATCGATGCCGCGGTGAGGCGCGCGCAAAAGGCCTTCCCCGACTGGGCGGATATGCCGCCGATGCGCCGGGCGCGCATCATGTTCCGCTTCGTCGAACTGCTTAACAAAAACGCCGACGAGCTCGCACGCATCGTCTCGACCGAGCACGGCAAGGTGCAGGTTGACGCCGCGGGCGAGGTGCAGCGCGGCATCGAGATCGCCGAGTTCGCCTCCGCCATTCCCAATTTCCTCAAGGGCGAATATTCCGACAGCGTCGGCACGGGCGTGGACAGCTACAGCATGCGCCAGCCGCTCGGCATCGTTGCCGGCATCACGCCGTTCAACTTCCCCGCCATGGTGCCGATGTGGATGTTCCCCATCGCCATCACCTGCGGCAACTGCTTTATTTTGAAGCCCTCGGAACGCGACCCCTCCGCCGCCGATTTCCTCGCCAAACTGCTTGAAGACGCGGGGCTGCCGGACGGCGTGTTTCAGGTCGTCCACGGCGACAAGGAAGCGGTGGACGCCATCCTGCATCACCCCGACATCGCGGCGGTCAGCTTTGTCGGCTCGACGCCGGTCGCGGAATATATCTATAAAACCGGCACGTCGAACGGCAAGCGCGTGCAGGCCCTCGGCGGCGCGAAGAACCACATGGTCGTCATGCCCGATGCCGACATGGATCAGGCGGCCGACGCGCTGATGGGGGCGGCCTTCGGCTCGGCGGGCGAGCGCTGCATGGCGATCTCGGTCGCCGTGGCGGTGACGGATCAGGTCGGCGACAAGCTGATTGCGAAACTGAAACCGCTGATCGAAAATCTTAAAGTCGGCCCGGGATCCGACAAAGCCTCCGAAATGGGCCCGCTGATCACGCGCCAGCACTGCGACAAGGTCGCGGGCTACGTCGCGCTCGGCGAAAAGGAAGGCGCGAAGCTCGTCGTCGACGGGCGCAAGCTCGCCGTCAAAGGCCACGAGAAAGGCTTTTTCATCGGCGGCTGCCTGTTCGATAAGGTCACGCCGGAGATGCGCATTTATAAAGAAGAGATCTTCGGCCCCGTTTTGGCCGTCGTCCGCGCCAAGAGCTATGCGGAAGCGGTCAGCCTCATCCAGAACCACGAATACGCCAACGGCACGGCCATCTTCACCAACGACGGCCGCACCGCGCGCAATTTCGCCCGCGACATCCGCGTCGGCATGGTCGGCATCAACGTGCCGATTCCCGTGCCGGTCGCGATGCACAGCTTCGGCGGCTGGAAACGCTCGCTCTTCGGCGACGTGCACATGCACGGCATGGAAGGCGTGCGCTTTTTCACACGGCTCAAGACCGTCTCCGCCCGCTGGCCGCACGGCCCGGCGGAAGGCGCGGATTATCACTTCCCGCAGAATAAATAAGAGGGGACGGTATGAGCAAAGCAGCCGGACAGCCCGCCAATACCGATGTTGATATCAAAACAGGCCGCCTGACGCCGCAGCAATACGACGAGAACTTCGGCGATATCCACCCGCCGCTCGACGGCAATAACGCGGTCATCGAGGCAAACCGCTGCTACTTCTGCTATGACGCACCCTGCGTGCAGGCCTGCCCGACCAGCATCGACATTCCGCTCTTCATCCGCAAAATCTCGACCGGCAACGTCAGGGGCGCGGCAAAAACCATTCTCGAAGCCAACATCATGGGCGGCGCCTGCGCGCGCGTCTGCCCGGTCGAGGAACTCTGCGAGCAGGCCTGCGTGCGCAATACGCAGAGCGAGAAACCCGTGAAAATCGGCCAGTTGCAGCGCCACGCGACCGACCATCTGTTCGCCCGCAAGGATGCGCAAATCTTCACGCGCAAACCCGCGACAGGCAAAAAGATCGCCGTGGTCGGCGCGGGGCCTGCCGGATTGGCTTGCGCCCACCAGTTGGCGCAAGACGGCCACGACATCACCATTTTTGAATCCAGGCCCAAAGCGGGCGGCCTCAACGAATACGGCATCGCCGCCTACAAGGTACCGGACGATTTCGCGCAGAGAGAAGTGGATTACATCCTATCCATCGGCGGCATCACGATCAAGCACGGACAAACGCTCGGCAAGGAGATCACGCTCGCGCAATTGCGCAAGGATTTTGACGCGGTATTCCTCGGCCTCGGATTGGCGGGCGTCAACGCGCTCGGTCTTGAAGGCGAAAACATCAAGGGCGTCGAAAACGCCGTGGACTACATCGAGGCGCTGCGCACCGCAAAAGACAAAAGCAAGCTGCCCGTCGGACGGCGCATCGTCGTCATCGGCGGCGGCAACACGGCGATCGACATCGCCATCCAGATCAAGCGCCTCGGCGCGGAAGACGTCACCCTCGCCTACCGCCGCGGCCCCGAAAACATGAGCGCGACCGACTGGGAATGCGAACTCGCGCAAACCAACGACGTGCGCATCAGGCACTGGTCGATCCCGAAAAAAATCCTCTCCACGGGCGGGCATGTCACCGGCATCGAGTTTGAATACGCGCAGCTCGACAAAAGCGGCAGGCTCACAGGCACGGGCGACACCTATACCCTGCCCGCCGATCAGGTGTTCAAGGCCATCGGCCAGACATTCGTGGCTGCGCCGCTCGGCCATGACGCGCCGCAACTGACCAAGAAAGGCCGCATCGCCATCGACCACGACGGGCTAACCTCGCTCGGCGGCGTCTGGGCGGGCGGCGACTGCACCGAAGGGCAGGATTTGACCGTCGCCGCCGTCGCGGGCGGCAAACGTGCCGCGCTTGCCATCACTCGCGCGCTGAAGGAGAAAAAATATGGCTGATTTGACATGCAAAATCGCGGGCGTCACGTCGCCGAACCCCTTCTGGCTCGCCTCCGCGCCGCCGACCGATAAAGAATATAATGTTGTGCGCGCATTTAAAGCGGGCTGGGGCGGCGTGGTGTGGAAGACCTTGGGCGAAGACCCGCCGGTGGTCAACGTTTCCTCGCGTTACGGCGCGACGCACTACAACGGCACCAGGATCATGGGCTTCAACAACATCGAGCTGATCACCGACCGTCCGCTCGACGTGAACCTGAAAGAGATCGAACGCGTCAAGAAAAACTGGCCGGATCGCGCCATGGTCGTCTCGCTGATGGTGCCGTGCAACGAGGACGCGTGGAAAAAGATACTCAAGCGCGTCGAGACCACGGGCTGCGACGCCATCGAGCTCAACTTCGGCTGCCCACACGGCATGAGCGAGCGCAACATGGGCTCCGCCGTGGGTCAGGTTCCGGAATATATCCGCGACGTCACCAGCTGGTGCAAAAAGCATTGCGACCTGCCCGTGTTCGTCAAGCTCACGCCGAACATCACCAACATCCTTTATCCCGCGCGCGCTGCCGTAGAGGGCGGGGCGGACGCTGTTTCGCTCATCAATACCATAAATTCCATCACTGCCGTAAACCTCGACGTCATGGCGCCGGAACCGGTCGTCAACGGCGTCGGCGCGCACGGCGGCTATTGCGGCCCCGCTGTAAAACCGATCGCTCTCTGCATGGTGGCGGAGATCGCCCGCGACGCCGCGTGCAAAAACATCCCCGTCTCCGGCATCGGCGGCATCTCGACGTGGCGCGACGCGGCAGAATTCATCTCGCTCGGCGCAGGCTCGGTGCAGGTCTGCACCGCGGCGATGCATCACGGCTTCAAAATCGTCGAAGAGCTGGCCGACGGTCTCTCCAACTGGATGGACGAGAAGGGCTATAAGTCTCTCGACGCTTTCCGCGGACTGGCAGCGAAAAACTTCCGCAACTGGAACCAGCTCGACATGAACTACGACATCAAGGCGCGCATCGACCCCGACAAGTGCATCAACTGCGGCCTCTGCCACATCGCCTGCGAAGACACTTCGCATCAGGCGATCAGCATCGCGAAGCAGGGCGGCAAGAACGTGTTTAAAGTCATCGATCAGGAATGCGTCGGCTGCAACCTTTGCATGCACGCCTGCCCCGTCGACGGCTGCATCACCATGGAGCGCGTCGACAACGGCAAACCCTACATGACGTGGAACGAAGACCCGCGCAATCCCGCGGCGAAAAAGACCGCTTGACGGCGGGAGAAGAGGCATGAGCGAAACGCAAATCAAGCCGAAAATCCTGATCATCGAGGACAACCCCTACAACGCCAAGCTCTTGAGAATTTACCTTGAGGAGGACGGCTTCGACGTCATGCACGCGGAAGACGGGCACGCGGGCATCGAGATCATGGCCAACACGCCGCGCGGCATCAGCGCCATCCTGCTCGACCGCGTCATGCCGGACATGGACGGGCTCGAAACGCTGCGCGTGCTCAAGCTCGCGCCGCGCGCATGGAACGTTCCCGTCATCATGCTGACAGCGGCGATCACGCCGCGGCAGGCCGAGGAAGCGCTGCTGATCGGCGCCCACGCCTGCCTCCCGAAGCCCTACAACAGGGAAGAGATCCTCGCGACGCTCAACGGGCTGCTGAAAAGGAAGAGATGA
>JAGXAX010000107.1 GCA_018971405.1 Alphaproteobacteria bacterium
TCCCAGTAGAAGGCGAGATGGCCGACCTTGCGCGCGCGCAGGAACGCCATGATGGCCTTTTGCGAGGTCGTATCGGTCGAGATCGCGACGACGCTGAATTTGTCTTCCGGCATCATCGCCTGAAGCCGGTCAAGCGACGGCAGCTCGGCGACGCAGGCCGGACACCACGTCGCCCAGACGTTCACCAGCACGACCTTGCCTTTGAAATCGGCCAGCGTCACCTTATGACCAAGCTTGTCGTAAAACGTGACGGCGGGCAGCGGCGGCAGGGACGGGCCGTTTATCGCCCGCCATATCCTGACCGCGCCATAAGACGCGAAAACCGCGGCCACGAAGGCAAAAAACAAAAATTGACGCTTTACCGGCATGAAAAGCCTCTCCACAATGAGCATGCAGTATAGGGGGAACGCGTGCGATTGACAAACCTGACATTTTGCCTTGCCCTGACGGGCGCGCTTTCGCTGCTCGGCGGCTGCGGCATCAAGCCCTCGCGCCTTTCCCCGCCGCCGGGCGCGCAGAAGAGCGACTACCCGCGCGTCTACCCCGACCCCGCGACCGATCCGAAACCCGCTCCCCAGCCAGAAAGCCCGCAACAGCCATGACAGCCACCAGCTATAAAAACGGCCTCCTGCAGATGGAGAACGTGCCGCTCCAGCGCATCGCGCAAAAGCACGGCACGCCGGTCTACTGCTATTCCACCCGCCAGCTGGCGGACAACTTCCACGCCTACCAAACGGCCTTGAGCGACATCATGCCCGAAGACAAGTTCACGATCTGCTACGCCTGCAAGGCCAACAGCAACCAGGCGATCCTCCACCTGCTCGGCATGCTCGGCGCGGGCGCGGACGTGGTCTCCGGCGGGGAAATGTACCGCGCCTTCAAGGCCGGCGTCACGCACGACAAAATGGTCTTCTCCGGCGTCGGCAAGACGGCGGACGAAATCGTCAAGGCCGTCCGCAACGACATTTTGCAAATCAACGTCGAATCCGAACCGGAACTGAATCTCGTCTCCACCCTCGCGGCCAAGGAGAGCAGCGCGAAAGCCCACATCGCCCTGCGCGTCAACCCCGACGTGGACGCCAACACCCACGAGAAAATCACCACCGGCCGCAGCGGGAACAAGTTCGGCATCGACATCAAGGCCGCGCCCGCGCTCTACCGCAGGGCGCGCGACATGGCCGGCCTCGCGCCCACCGGCGTCGCCGTCCACATCGGCTCGCAGTTGATGGACCTCGCGCCGTTCGCGGAGGCCTTCAAGCGCGTGGCGGAACTCGTCAATGAACTGCGCCAGCAGGGCAACATCATCACCACCGTCGACCTCGGCGGCGGCCTCGGCGTGCCTTACAGGGGCGAGACGCCGCCCGACATCAAAAAATACGCCGGACTGATCCGCGACATCATCCTGCCGCTCAACGTCCACGTCATCCTCGAGCCGGGGCGCTCGATCGCCGCCGACGCCGGCGTGCTGCTCACCCGCGTGCGCTACATCAAGGAAAGCGGCGACAAGCGCTTCCTGATCGTCGACGCGGGCATGAACGACCTCGCCCGCCCCGCGCTCTACGACGCCTACCACGCCATCATGCCCTGCGGCGAGCCCGCGAAGGGCGCGGTCATGACGGCCTACGACGTCGTCGGCCCCGTCTGCGAGACGAGCGACACGTTCCGCACCGGCGCGGAACTGCCGCGCATCGACCCGGACGCGCTGCTCGCCATCATGACGGCGGGCGCCTACGGCGCCTCCATGGCCTCGAACTACAACACGCGCCCCCTGCCCGCCGAGGTCCTCGTCAGCGACGAGCAGTTCGACCTCATCCGTCCCGCGCAGAAGATAGAGGATATCGCCGCCGCCGACGTCATTCCCGACTGGCTGGCATGAAGTACGCCTTCGCCTTCACCTGCGGCTTTTTCATCTTGCTGTGGGAAAGGCTGTGGAGCCGCTTCTGGCTTCCCGCCGCGGTGACGCTGTTCTACGCCGCGCTGGCGCTGTCCGGCGTGCCGCTGTCGCTTGACGCGCCCTGGCGCATGCTGCTGCTCGGCGGCTACGCCGCGGCGCTGGCGCTCGCGCTGCTGAAAGAGGACGACCCTTTCGTCTTCCCGACGCGGGCGGCGGTGGAACGGCGGCTGGAACGCGCGGGCGGCCTCGCGCACCGCCCGCTGCAGGCCTTGCGCGACAAACCCGCAACTCCGCTCGCGCCGGAAACGGAAAGGCTCTGGCGCAGGCACGTCGCGAAAGCCGCGGCGGCCGTCGCGCTGCTGAAGCTTTTCCGGCCGCGGACGGACGTCGCCCGCCGCGACAAATGGCATTTGCGCCACGCCGCCCTCTTCCTCTTCGCGCTTGGGCTGGCCGTGGCGCGCGGCGACGCCGCTGCGCGCCTGCGGCAGTCCTTCACGCCCGATTTCGGCGCGCGCGCCATCCCGCAACCCCTCGCGCTCGACCTGTGGATCGAACCGCCCGCCTACACGCATCAGGCGAACATTTTCCTCTCCACGGCGGAGCGGGGGATAACCGTCCGAAACGCGCCCCTCCGCGTTCCTGCCGGAAGCATTTTGAAACTGCGCCTCTCCGGATTGCGCTTCGCGCCCCGCGTCACCTACGCGGGACAAAAAATTCCGGCGGTTGAAGCCGCGCCGCGCGACTACGCGCTCGACAGGCCGCTCGAAAAAAGCGGCAAACTTGTGATCGGCAGCTTCTTCCGCACCCTCGGCGCGTGGCAGATCGCCACATTGCCCGACACGCCGCCGGTCGTGAGTATCGTCAAGGTCGAAACGACGCCCTTCGCAGCCGTCAAAATCACCTACAAGGCAAACGACGACCACGGCATCACGAAACTGACCGCCATCGTCGGCGCGGACGGGAAAGCCTACAGTTTCGTCATGCCGCCGCCGGCAAATACGGGTAAGCCGGGCGCGGACGCCGCCGCCGACACGGAAGACATGACCGCCAACCCCGCGGCGGGAGAGCGCGCGACGCTGTGGCTCGACGCGGAGGACGGCGCCGGTCACATCACGTCGAGCGCGCCCGCTTCCTTCGTCCTGCCCGAGAGGCATTTCACCAATCCGCTCGCGCAGCGCATCGTCCTCGACCGCAAGATCCTGATTCATGAAAAAAGCGCGGGCGCGCGCGAAGCCGTCGTCAGGGACCTCGCGGAAATCGCCGACCGGCCGCAGGCCTACAAGGGCGATTTCACCGTTTTTCTGTCGCTCGCCAGCGCCGCGCACAGGCTGGCGTACGACCGGCGCGCCGGCACGCCGCCCTCGGTCATCGGCCTGTTGTGGAACCTCGCGCTGCGCCTCGAAGACGGCGGACTGACCCGCGCGCGCGACGCGCTCGAAAGCGCCCTGCAGAAACTGCGGCAGGCGATCACGGACAAAACCGCCTCTAAAGCGCAATTGCAGGAGATGCTCGGCGACGTCCGGCAGGCGATGCGGCAGTACCTGACGACGCTGGCGGGGGAACTGGCGCAAAAGCTCTCGCAAGGGCAGGGCGCGCCGCATCTCTCGCCGGAGCTGGCGGCGCGGCTGCTGCAGAACATCGACGTCAGCAGGCTCGTGGCGGAAATGCAGGCGCTGACGAACGCGGGTTCCGCCGAAGCGCTGCAAAAAATGGCCGCCATGCTGAAAAACACGCTCGACGGTTTCGACATCAACGCCTTCAGCCAAATTCAAAAGCAGCAGGCGCAGGCCATGGCCGCGCTGCAAAGCCTGCAGGACATCGTCCACCGCCAGCAGGAACTCTACGACCGGACAAACAAGGCGGCGCACGAAACGGCCTTGAGAAACGAGCGGCATGCGCAGGTCGCCATCCGCGACGCGCTCGGCAAATCGATGGCGCAGATGGCCGCCGCGGGCGTTCCCCTGCCCGGCACGCTCGCCGCCGCGCGTCAGGCCTTGAAAAAATCCGCCGCCGCTCTCGGCAGCGCCCGCCGCGCGGACGCACTCGCGCAGCAGCAGGCCGCGCTCGACGACTTGCGGCAGGGGCTCGACAACACCGTCAAAAAAATCGCCCGCGCCCTGCAGGGTGCGCTCCTGCCTTTCGGCATGGCGGGCGGCGGCGGCTTCGGCGCCGGTTACGATCCGCTGGGGAGGCCTTATGGCGCAACTGACGGCGTCAAAATCCCCGACAAAAGCCGTCAGCGGCGCGTACAGCAGATCATCGACGAATTGCAGCAGCGCGAGAGCGACCCCGGCCGCAGCGACATCGAGCGCAACTACATCAACCGGCTGCTTGACCAGTTTTGATTTTCATATATTATGATAAATAAAACGATTCGCCACAGATAGGGTTCCGCCGTGCAGAAAACTCCTCCCGTCATCATCGTCTACCATGCGGACTGCATCGACGGCGCGGCGGCGGCGTGGATCATCGCGAAATCCCGCGGCGCCGAAAGCACGGCCGCCTTCATCCCCTACGACCATGCGGACGCCGCGGCCGGAGAAGGCGCCCTCCGCGCGGCGCTGGCATCCGGCGGCACGGTTTATTTCGCCGACATCACGCCGGAGAAAAATTTTCTCGACGGACTGCTCGCGGGCGGCCACGAGGTGCATGTCCTCGACCATCAGAAAAGCGCGGCGCAAACGCTCGACGGCCGCAAAGCCCCCGGCCTGCATGTCGTATTCGACCCCGCCGCGCCGTCCGCCGCGAAAATGATCTGGTCGTATTTTTTTCCCGCCGAAAATCCGCCCGCCGTCGTCGCGCTGATCGACCTGATGGACGGCGCGGCGCAGGGGCTCAAAACGCCGGAAGACTTCGCCGCCGCCGCGCTGGTCGACGCGCAAAACATCCGGACGCCGGACGGCGCCCTCGCCGCCTTGCGCGGCCTCGCAAAACTTTCTTTCAACGACATGGCGGAAAAAGGCGCGCCGCTGGCCGCGGGGCAGGACGCGCACATCGACGCTTAGTTCGAAAGGGCCGCCGTCGCGCGGCTGCAGATCCTGCCGGACAGCCCGCTCCTCGACGTGCCGATTGTCAACGGACGCCTGAAAGACTATGGACGCCGGATTTCGGAGCGCCTTGTGGAACTGGGTGAAAAAAGCGGCGCGAACGTCGCCTTCATGTGGGCCTTGCAAAAAAACGGCGCGGTCAGCCTCAGCATCCGCACCAACGGCGTCCCCGACGCCAGCGCCGTCGCCGGACATCTCTGCAAAACGGCCGGCGCGACGGGCGGCGGGCACAAAGACGCCGCCGCCGTGCATTTCGCCTCGCTCGCCGATTTCATGAAGCACGTGAAAATCGCGCCGCCGCCGCAATCCCCGAAAATCAGGCCAGAACCGCCTTCACCCTCTTGACGATCTCGTCGAGCGTGAAGGGCTTGGCGATCACCTCGTGCGCGAGGCAGTCGAGGTTGTGCGCGCGCTGCCGCTGGTTGGCGTAGCCGGACATCATCACGATCTTCGTCTTCGGATAATCCTTGGAGACTTTCAGCGCGAGCGCGATGCCGTCGAGATCCGGCATGACGATGTCGGTCAGCAGCAGGTCGAACGGCTTTTCCGCCAGCGCGGCGAGCGCGGCGTTGCCGTCCGGCGCCGCCGTCACGTCGAAGCCGCCGTAGCCGAGCGCGCGCACGACGAATTCGCGCACCGAAGGCTCGT
>JAGXAX010000108.1 GCA_018971405.1 Alphaproteobacteria bacterium
CTACCGAGAGATATATGGGGGTATCGTAAAGTCTGTTCGCGAATGATGTTGTTCTCTGTTCCTGATCTATAGCCTAGGGATTTTAGGAGGGGGGCGACTATTTCCTCACGGATGTCGGCTTCACTAAGAGTAGAAAAATCAAAAGCAGGAAAATCCATGCGGGCGGGAATCTCCAGGGCGGTTCCTAAAAAAGCAGTCGGTGCTGTGACTATTCCAGCCATGATTTTCTTTCCCGAAAAAATATTTTACCGATTGTGCAAAATCAAAGGCGGGAAGGGAAGGTGATTCCTCGAAAAGGGCTCTTTTTGAGGATGTTTGGGGGCATAAAAGGGGGCATTCATTAAATTCAGTTTGATAAATATTATTTAATTTCAAATGGTTATTGTTTATTTATGAATGCCTCAGCGCCACCACTTTCCTCTTCATGGCCGTTTATTTCCGCCCTTATCCGGCAAAACCAGAAAATCGCTGACAGGCGTGAGGACGGTCGCGGGGAAGTTCCCGATCGTGGCGTCTTTCATGAGGCGGAGCGCTTCGGGCATGCCGCCCCGTTCAAGGTCGGCTTCGGCGCGGGCTTCGGCGGAGGGCCACTGCGCGTATCCATACCACAAGCCGTCGTCGCCGCGGTGCAGGCGGGAACCGAGGCTTCCGCATTCCTCGCGCAGGTAGGCGGTCACGCGCGACCAGGCCTTTTCGAACTGCCCTTCCTTTTCCGGGCTGATTTTCCAGCGGTAAAGATAAATGACCATTTACAGCGAGGGGTAGCGCTTGCGCGGCGCTTTTGCCTGAGGCTGCGGTGCGGTTTCCGGTGCGGGTTGCGTCGGCGGCAGGCGTTTGGTGATCTCCATGACCTGCTCCAGTATCAGGGCGAGCAGTTCGCGCTCGGTCAGCGCGTCCGCGGGGCTTGCGGCGGGCGCGGGCGGCTCCGGCGCTTTGCCGGTGATGCTTTTTTGGAAGAATTCCAGGCGTTCGATGTCGGCGATGGCCCTGTTCTGGCAGTGCATCGTCATCAGCGCGTCGTCGAAGCTGGCGCCGTTGTCGTGCAGCAGTCTGATGACGTCGATGGGCTGCTTGCTGCACGCGGCGGTGACGAGCATCGCGGAAGCATGCCCGCCGACGGGGGCGGCCGCGTCCGCGCCGGCTTCCAGCAGCAGGGCATAGAAGGCCTTGTCGCCGATTTTGCGCATGAGCGCGGTATGGAGTGCGGCGTTGAGGAATTCTTTCTTTTTCTCTGCGGGGATTTCCGCGAGGGCGATATTGATGTCCTTGGTCTTATCGCCGTATTTTTCGGGAAGTCTGTTGAGGATTTCCGGCGCAAGAAGCAAATGCGGGTAGCGCTCCAGTGGCGCGCGGGCAAGGGCCGTCTGGATATTTCCGGGATGGCCTGCGCCGAACGCCTCGAGCGCGCCCGCGATCAGGTTCCCGATATCGGAGGAGTAGTCGGCCTTTTGGAAGGCCTTGAGAAATTTTTCCGGCGAGGCTGTCCGCCCGACTTTGATGTAATTCGTGAACATGCCCATGAATTTTTCCTTTGAGGATTTTTTGCAGCTTGTCTAATTTCCTAGAATAGGGAAATTATCACGCCGCCGTGACGGTGTGCAATACTTTTTGTAAATATATTATGTTAATTAATAATGCCGGAGACCGCTTTTGCAGCGGTACCGGAAGGGAGGCGTCAGCTCCCCGCGATAAAATTCGACACGCGGCGGTAGATTTCCTTCTGTTCGGGCGTGGCGCTCTCCGCGCCGTAGCCGGCGATCACGGTCATCCGGTTCAGCGCCATGAAGGAGGAGAGAGCGGAGCGGATCTCGTGGGTGCGGATGTAGGCGAGCACGGCGTGGAAATCCTCCGGCCTGTTCACCGTCACCGGCACTTCCTCGAAGCGGATGACCTCGTCGCCGTCGATGGTGCGCTGTTTGGCGAAGGGCACGTTCCCGGCGCGCGTCAGGCCGACGAATTCGGGCAGGCCGCAGCGGTCGATCCAGCGGAAGAAGCCCGTCACCATGGTGTTGGCGCGCACCTCGTCGAGATATTTCTCCATGCCTGTCTCCTCGCAGACTTCGCGCGCCATGGCGTAGACCAGCAGGTCGCGGAAATTCTTCGGCGTGCCGGCGCGCTTCATGTCTTTGTATTCGAGCGAGCCGGAGCCGCCGAGGCAGACCATGTTCGCGCCCACCGCCTTGGTCGAGCCCTGATAGAGCAGGGCGACGCGGCGGTTCTCGGTCAGCAGCAGGCTGGTGATGCCGGTGTGCATCGAGACGCGGGTGAGAAAATCCGGCCGGAAGCGCAGGAAGTCCTTGCCGCCCGTCGTTTCCCTGTTCACCGGAAAATAGGTGGTGAGGTCGGTGTAGACTTCGGTCTCGTGCTGGAGGTTGCCGCGGAAGATGCGGCTCCGGAAGGCCTCGAGCGTCAGCAGGCCGTCGTAATACCAGGCCTTGCGCAGCGTCACGGGGCGGGAAGCGTCGACGAGCGCGTCGGCCGTGTCCTGAAACGCCATCAGCATGCCGTTGGTCGTGTGCTGGAGCTTGTTCAGCACGCGGATGGCGATATATCTCAATTGATGCCGCGAGAAGACGAAGTTGAGCGGCGTGTTGTCCTCGCGCCAGGGGATGCTGTCGCGCAGCATCAGCGCGTCGTCGACGCGATCACTGACCAGCGGGCTTTCCTTGCAGGTTTTGACGGCGCTGACGGGATTGCAGAAGCCGAGCGCGTTTTCCACCGGCGCGGGCAGGACTTCGGACATCGGCACGCTGAGTTCGTGATAGGAGATGTAGGTGCTGTTCGCCGCCGTGTAGGGGATGCCGCCGTGCGACGGGCGGTAATCCGCGGGGATGACGGTCATGTCGCCGCCCAGCTGGACGGCGATGATGCTGGCGTCGAGCGCGGCGGCGATGATGTCGTAGATCGTCATCCACGACCATATCTCGTAAACGAGGATGGTGAAGGCGAGGATGGTGGTGATCAGGTCCTTGCGGTAGTCCTTGTCCCACCGGAAGAAGAACAGCATCAGCGACCAGCGGCCCCTGACGTTGCGATAGAGATTGAGCGCTTTGACGGACGGGGACATTTTTGAAAAACGCGTTTTCCTGTGGTTGGCCGGAGGTCTCTCACAGCAGGCTATCCAAAAAAGGTAAAGAAAGCCTGAGCGCGCTTCCTGCGCTTCCGGCGGCCCGTGAAATTATTTTATGTAAATTTATGAGCCGTCGAGCGGGTTTTCGTCGGGCGTATCCGGCAGCTGTTTAGCGGGCGGCAGGGGCCTGATGTCCGGAATAACCATGCCGTCGTTGGGCGCGACCGGCAGCGGCGCGACAGCCGGCGCGGGCTGGGGCGCGGGCGCCGGAGCGACGGGTGCCGGCAGCTGGTCATAGGGCTTCGGAATGTAGCCGCGCAGGTCGCAGGCGCTCAAGGCCGGCAGGGCGGCGGCGCAGAAAACCAGGGTAACGATACGGGATGTCGCTTTTTTCATGCCCAAGACGATGCCAGAAGCGGCGCTTCCAGACAAGCGATTAATGTCACTCAGGAAAGCCGGCGCGTTCTGATTATTCTGGAATTTTTTGCGGCAGCCATAATTTACCGATTGACGGCGGGGCAAAACTTCGTCATAACAGGAGCCGCTTCAATAATAAGCGGGTGTAGCTCAGCTGGTTAGAGCGCCTGCCTGTCACGCAGGAGGCCGAGGGTTCAAGTCCCTTCACTCGCGCCATTATTGGCCTTTGTCCTGAACGGAGCTGGAAAGCCTCCTGAACGGGACTTAAAAAGCCTATAGATTTCAAACATAAAGCTATTTGACGCGGCTCTCTAAATCGGCAATATTATTGCCTGTAACGATTCCCGATCGTCGTGATTCCGTCCTTCCGGTGAAAGGCTTTGTCTCAATGGCCACACAGCTTCTGACGCAATATTTTCCGATCGTCGTTTTCCTCGGCATCGCCGCGGGGCTGGCGCTTCTGATGGTGGCGGCCTCGTGGCTCGTCGCGAAGCAAAAACCCTACGGCGAAAAGGACTCCGCCTACGAATGCGGCTTCCCGCCGTTCGGCGACGCGCGGGCGAAGTTCGACGTGCGGTTTTACCTCGTTTCCATCCTGTTCATCATCTTCGACCTCGAAATCGCGTTTTTGTTCCCGTGGGCGGTCTCGCTCGGGCGGATCGGGTTTTTCGGCTTCTGGTCGATGGTGGCGTTTCTGGGCGTGCTGACGGTCGGCTTCATATATGAATGGCGCAAAGGCGCGCTGGATTGGGAGTAACCCCTGTGGAAAAATACAACATCACCCAAATGCCGAACACGGTGCAGGCGCCGCCGGAGGAACTGAAGGACAAAGGCTTCCTCGTCGCGAAGGCCGACGACCTGTTCAACTGGGCGCGCGCGGGCTCGATGTGGCCGATGACGTTCGGTCTGGCCTGCTGCGCCGTCGAGATGATCCACGCCTACATGAGCCGTTACGACCTCGACCGTTTCGGCGTCATCCCGCGCCCCAGCCCGCGCCAGTCGGACGTGATGATCGTCGCCGGCACGCTGACCAACAAAATGGCGCCCGCGCTCCGCAAGGTTTACGACCAGATGGCCGAGCCGCGCTGGGTGATCTCGATGGGTTCCTGCGCCAACGGCGGGGGCTACTACCACTATTCCTATTCGGTGGTGCGCGGCTGCGACCGCATCGTGCCCGTCGATATTTACGTGCCCGGCTGCCCGCCGACCGCCGAGGCGCTGGTCTACGGCATCCTGCAACTGCAAAAGAAGATCCAGCGCGGCGAGAAAAGGCTGATGCGCGTATGACCGAAACATTGAAAGCCCTGGGGGATCATATCGCGGGCGCGCGGGGCGACGCCGTCATCAAGCGCGACATCGCGCTGGACGAGCTTGTCTTCGCCGTGCGGCGCGACGCGGCACACGATTTCATCAGCTTCCTGAAATCGGACGAAAAATGCGCCTGCCAGCAGCTCATGAATTTGAGCGGCGCCGATTATCCCGACCGCGCCGAACGCTTCGACGTCGTTTACAATCTTTTGAGCCTGACGCACAACCACCGCATCCGCGTGGTCGTGATGGCGGGCGAGGACCAGGCGGTCGACAGCGTGACCGACCTTTACAGCGCCGCCGGCTGGTACGAACGCGAGGTGTGGGATCTCTACGGCGTGCCGTTCAAAAAACACCCCGACATGCGCCGCATCCTCACCGATTACGGCTTCGAAGGCCATCCCCTGCGCAAGGACTTCCCGCTGACCGGCTTCGTCGAGCTGCGCTACGACGAGGAGAAACAGCGCATCGTGCAGGAGCCGGTGGTGCTGACGCAGGACTACCGCAATTTCGATTTCGTCAGCCCGTGGGAGGGCATGACGACCGTGCAGCTTCCGGGCGATGAAAAAGCCGCGAAGCAGAAAGTGGGCGCGAAATGACAACCGACATCGTTCCTGAAAAGAAAGACACCTACACCATCAACCTGGGGCCCCAGCACCCCGCGGCGCACGGCGTCCTGCGCCTGATCCTCGAGATGGACGGCGA
>JAGXAX010000109.1 GCA_018971405.1 Alphaproteobacteria bacterium
GGAAGTTCGCCAGCCACAAAAGCGTGTGGATGTCGCGTAACCCCCCTTTGCCGTTTTTGATGTCAGGCTGGAGGTGGTAGCGGCTGCCGCCGGCCTTGTGGTGGCGCAGGTCGCGCTCGTCAAGCTTGGCGGCGACGAACCAGCCGGGCGGCGTCTTTTCGATATGGGCGCGGAAGGATTTCTCCAGCGCGGCGCAAACCGGCTTCGGCCCCCAGACCGGGCGCATCTCCAGAAGCGCGGTGAGGAAGCTCAAGTCCTCGTCCATCGCCGCCGCGCAGTCCGCGAGGCTCCGCGCCGAGGCGCTGGCCTTCAGCCCCGCGCTCCACAGGTCGCCGCTGAGTTTTTCGATGAATTTTTCCGTTTGTTTGTTCAGCGGGGCGGGATAGACGAAAAGGATATCGACGTCCGAACGGGGCGCAAGCTCGCCGCGCCCGTAGCCGCCAAGTGCGATGATGGCCGGGGCGGCGGACGCGGGGCAGTGCATGTCGGCCAAATATCTGATCGTTTCATCCGCCAGCGCGGTGGCGGCGTGCTGGAATTTCAACCCTGACGGGTATTTGTCGCCGGACTTTAAAAAGTCGCTCTCAAGAGCCGAAAGCTTTGCATGAAAGTCACTTTTTATATCGCTATTTTTTAAAGGTATTTTCGTCGCTTCTTTGGGCATTTTATAATTATATTTCTTCCGTTGATTATTTTTGGTGCGTAAAATTTTAAAAAATGCTACACCTAAAACTGCAATAAAGACAGCCGGAAACATCACACGAAAGGACGTGCGCGTGTTTGTATTCTACGATACGGAAACAACCGGAATCGCTATGGATTATACGCAAATATTGCAAATCGGGCTGCTTTTCACCGATCCCGATCTGAACATCCTTTCCAGCAAAAAGATCGACTGCCGCAATTCGCCCTGGGCGCTGCCGTCGCCCGGCGCGCTCCTGACCACCGGCTTCACGCCCGACGGCCTCAAGAACCGCAAGAACACCAATTTCGAGCTGATGCAGGAACTGGACGATTGGCTCAGGATGAAGCACTGGCCGGTCATCTTTCTCGGCTATAACAGCATCCCTTACGACGAGCCGGTTCTGGAACAGAACTTTTACCAGAATCTTTTGCCGCACGACCTCACGACGGCGAAGAATCAGGTCAACGGCCAGTCCAACGGCCGTGCCGACGTGATGCGCATGGTGCAGATGGCGGCGGTCTACATGCCGTCCGCGCTGAAGCTGGACACGCTGAACTATTACGGCGCGCCGAGCGTCAGCCTCAGGAACGTCGCGGAGCAGAACGGCATCGCGCTTTCCGACGACGACGCGCACGACGCCCTCAACGACATCCGCGCCACCGTCGGCGTGGCGAAGCTCATCAGGAAATCCGCGCCGCAGGTGTGGGAGCAGGCGATCAAGCTCGCCACCGTGGCGGGCGTCGAGGATTTCCTCTCCGCGCACGCGGTTTTCACGTCCGCCGGTTTCGGGCGCAACAAGGAGATCAAGTCGCAGGTGCTGACGGCGCTCGCGCCGCAGAAGGGCAGCGCCACCCGCCACGCGCTCTTCAACCTCAGGCTCGACCCCGCGCCCTACCTGCAGATGAGCGTGACGCAGTTGAAAGAGGCGCTTCTCGGCAAGACCGGCGCGCCGCCGAACCCCTTCGTCATGATCGACAAGGACAAACAGCCCGCGCTGATGCCGATGGACGCCTCCGCCTCCGTGCTGACCGAGGACGACGACGAGGCGCTTTATAAAAAACGCGCCAAGGCGCTGAAGGCCGACACGGCCTTCCTCGACAAGGTGGCGAAGGCCATGGCGCTCGCGGAGGCTGAAACGCGGATGGCCGCGCCCGCGGCGCGGAACACGCCGGAGGAAATGGCCGAAAAGAAAATGACCGCGCCGGTGCGCGCGAAGATCGACGCCTGGGCGCAGGAATTCCGCGAGGCGGCGGACTGGGGCGAACGAGCGGAGCTGGTCGGAGGTTTCCGCGCGCGGTTCAAGGATGAGCTGGCGGCCGACCCTTCGCTCGACCGTTTCGTCAAGATGGCGGGCAGGCTGGTTTTCGAACACGCGCCGCAGGAGCTGACCGTCTTGCAGCGCAAGGGCATGCAGAAATTCATCGCCGGACGGCTTCTGAACCCCGACACGAACGCGCCCTACATGACGGTCGCCAAGGCGCGCAAGGAACTGCAGAAGATCGAGTGGCAGCGCAAGCAGAAGGACGACGTCAAGTGGAAGGACGTGACCGACGCCGACATCCGCCGCCTCAAGCTCTATTACACCGCGATCGAGAAGAAATACGCGCCTTATTCGCCTTACGCCAAAAAACCGGCGCGGAAGCCCGCGAACCCCGCGAACGACAATGTTCCGCCCAAGGCCGCGCAGAAGCCCGCGAAGAAGCCCTCGAACGGCTTCAACCGCAACGCGCCGAAGCCCTGATCGCATGCAATTCATCGTCACCGGCCATGACGGAACGGACGAAGGCGCGCTCTCCCGCCGCATGGCCGCGCGCGAGGCGCACATGGCGCGGTGCAAGGCCGCGCGGGAGGCGGGAACCCTGCTCTATGCCGTGGCGATGCTGAACGATGCGGGGAACATGTGCGGTTCCGTTCTGGTGTGCGATTTCGCGGATCGCGCTGCGCTCGACGCGTGGCTGGGGGAAGAGCCTTATGTGACGGGCAAGGTGTGGGAAACCGTGGACATTTGCGCGGGCAAGGTTCCGCCGTTGTTTCAGGTCTGAATGTTAATTCAATAAAGCTTTCAGCTTATAAAGCGTATCCAGCGCATCCTTGGGGCTGAGCGCGTCGGGATCGATGTCTTTCAGGGCGTCCTCGACGGCGGAGGATTTTTGCGGCGGCGGCGTCATCGCCGGTGCGGCGGTGAAGAGCGGCAGGCCGGTGGTGGCGGCTTTCATCGGTTTGCCGGAGGCTTTCATGCCTTCGATGGCTTTCAAAACCTCTTCGGCGCGGGTCACGACCTGCGGCGGCAGGCCGGCGAGCTTGGCGACGTGGATGCCGTATGACCTGTCCGCCGTGCCGCCGGCGACTTCGTGCAAAAAGACGATATTGTCCTTCCATTCCTTGACGCGCATCGTGTGGCAGGAAAGGCGCGGCAGGGTTTGCGTCAGGCTCGTCAGCTCGTGATAGTGGGTGGCGAAGAGGGCGCGGCACTTGTTGGCTTCGTGCAGATATTCAAGGCACGCCCACGCGATCGAGAGGCCGTCATACGTCGCCGTGCCGCGGCCGATCTCGTCGAGGATAACGAGCGAGCGGTCGGTCGCCTGATTGAGGATCGTCGCCGTTTCGACCATCTCGACCATGAAGGTCGAGCGGCCGCGCGCGAGGTCGTCCGCCGCGCCGACGCGGCTGAAGAGCCTGTCCACCGTGCCGATGCGCGCGGAGGACGCCGGAACGTAAGCGCCCATTTGCGCCATGAGCGCGATCAGCGCGTTCTGGCGCAGGAACGTCGATTTCCCCGCCATGTTCGGGCCGGTGAGGAGCCAGAGGCGTCCTCCGGCGCTGCCGGAATTTGTTATTTTTTCCGCGAGTTCGCAGTCGTTGGCGATGAAATCCGCGTTGTCCTGCTTCTTCAGCGCGATTTCGACGACCGGATGCCGTCCGCCCTTGATGTCGAACGCCGTGCTGTCGTCCACGTCCGGACGTGCGTATCTGTTTTTGGCCGCAAGTTCGGCCAGTGCCGCCGCGACATCCAGCGCGGCAAGCGCGCCCGCTGTTTTGGCGATCAGTTCGCCTTGCGCCATCACCTCTTTCACCAAATCCGCGAAGAGCTGCAGTTCCAGCGCCAGCACCTTGCCCGCGGCTTCGGAGATTTTCTGTTCAAGTTCGGAAAGCTCCGTCGTCGTGAAGCGCGCCGCGTTGGCCATCGTCTGGCGGTGGATGAAGGTTTCCTTGTCGCCGTGCAGCTTGTCGGCGTGGGTCGCCGTCGCCTCGATGTAATAGCCGAGGATGTTGTTGTGCCTGATCTTGAGGCCGGAAATGCCCGATTTCTGCACGTATTTCGCCTGCAACCCCGCGATATGACGGCGGCTGTCGTCGCGAAGCTGCATCAGTTCGTCGAGCTTCGGCGCGTAGCCGCGGGCGATGAAGCCGCCCTCGCGCGTCAGCACGGGGAGATCGGCATCGAGCGCGCGCTCCAGCCGGTCGATCAGCGGATGATGAGAGCCCCACAGCGCCAGCGTTTGAAGCGCGGCGGAAATGCCTTGCGGCAGGGGGGCTTTGGCGCCGCTGATAATCTTGTGCAGTCGCACGGTCTGCGCCAGCGTGTCGCGGATGGCCGCGAGATCGCGCGGGCCGCCGCGCTCGAGGCTCAGGCGGGCGATGGCGCGTTCGATATCTGCGCAATGCTGCAAAAATTGCCGCGCGTCGGCGCGGAGGGTGTTTTGCGTCGCGAAGAATCCCACCATGTCGAGGCGGCGGTTGATCTTCGCGGGGTCGGTCAAAGGCATGGCGAGGCGGCGGGCAAGCAAGCGCGCGCCGCCGCCGGTGACGGTTTTGTCGATGACGGAAAGCAGGCTGCCCTGCCGCTGGCCGTTCAGGGTGTGCGTGAGTTCGAGGTTGCGGCGCGTGGCGGCGTCGATCTCCATCACCGCGCCGAGCTGCAGTTGCCGTGGCGGAGAGAGGCGCGGGAACTTGCCTTTTTGCGTCAGCTCGACGTAATCGATCAGCGCGCCGGCGGCGGCGATTTCCGCGCGGGAAAAGACGCCGAAGCTCTCCAGCGTGCCGACGCCGAAGATTTTCTCCAGGCGCCTGCGGGCGTTCTCGCTGTCGAAGCGGCTCTGCGGCTGGACGGTGAGTTTCGTTTTATAATCCGCGAAAACCTCGAACAAACCCGGGTTTTGCGTGAGTTTTTCGGAGACGAGGATCTCGCCGGGGGAAACGCGCTCCAGCGCCGCGCCGAGATTGTTCGGCAGGAGCGGCTGCAGCGTGAAATCGCCGGTCGACAAATCAAGCCACGACATGCCGAAGGCGTTTCCGGCTTCCGCGAGCGCCATGAGATAGTTATTGCTGCTTTTTTCGAGCAGCGTGTCTTCCGTCAGCGTGCCGGGCGTGACGACGCGGATGACATCGCGCCTGACCAGCGCTTTATAGCCGCCGCGCTGTTTCGCTTCTTCCGGCGTTTCGACCTGCTCGCAGATCGCCACCTTGTGGCCGAGCTTGATCAGCTTGGCAAGGTAGCTCTCGTGGCTGTGCCACGGCACGCCGCACATCGGCGTGTCGGCGCGGCTGGTGAGGGTGATGTCGAGCGCCGCCGCCGCCGTCACCGCGTCGTCGAAAAACAGTTCGTAAAAATCGCCCATGCGGTAGAAAAGCAGGCAATCCGGATGCGCTTCCTTGACGGCGAGATATTGCGCCATCATGGGAGTTGGGGCGTCCTTCTTTGCCGCCTCTGCCATCACGGAAGCCTGAGGAAAGTCGGGATGACA
>JAGXAX010000110.1 GCA_018971405.1 Alphaproteobacteria bacterium
ATCTGATAAAATATTGATTTTATTTATATTTTAAATGCGCGTTCTCAACTGCCTAAAAATCCCAGACCGGCTGCATGGCCCGAAAATCCGGCAGCTTCGCTTTTGCGACCTCATATTCAGCCAGAACAAGGGATTTGAACGGCACATATATGAAATTCTTCAAGGCTTCCTTGGGCGCATAGCCAAAAACCCCGAAATCGATGATGCCCGTGAGTTTTTTCGTGACCGGATCGACCATGATGTTGTTTGTGTGCAGATCATGATGGCAGGCGAACATCCCCGCCTTCGGCGGCAGGGCCTCGGCGATGCCGACGACGCAGTCCACGATGTCGTGCGCGAGGGCGCGCGTTTCCGCATCGCCCAAAAGCGCGAGCACGTCGGACAGCATCACGCCCGGCATGCGCGTCATGCCGTAAAAGCAGGCCTCCTTGCCGACGCAGGTGATTTTCGGAACCGGCAGCCCATGCCCCTCCAATTGGGAAAGGAGTTCATGCTCGCGGTCGAAGTACGAATGGTCGGAACCGCACAACAGCCAGCCCTGCGGCCCTTTGAAAACCTCGTCGCCGATAAACACCGTGTGGGCGCATCCGCCCTGCTCGGGGAAGTAGGCCATCTGCCCTTTCAGGTCAGGGCGCTCGCGCAGCACGGCTTCGAGAAAATCGCTGCCCGACGGCTCGTCCCGCTTCGCAGCGGCGCGCGAGAAAGCTTCCATGAGGCCTGTTTTATACTTTTCCATGGGCAAAAATTTAACATAAGATAAATTTTTGTCAATGGCAATTCATGGGGGGCGATCACGGGGAATGGCCATGAGGCGCACTCTGCCGCTTTACCCCGTTGGAAACATGAGGACGCGACAGTTTTTATAAAAGAATGACAGCGGGTTGATTAAGAGCCGGATCCGACGGCGCGTAGCGCGACTTTGCCCCCTGCGGGGAGTCCGGCAAGACGGACTTCCTTTCTTCCAGCGCCGCCGTGACCAGCCGGTTGAAGACCCAGTTTTCGATCCATCTCGGGGCGAGATCATTCTTGGTCACGTCGCACGCCATCCCGAAATCGATAATGCCCGTAAGCTTTTTCGTGGCCGGATCGACCAGGATGTTCGGTTCGCGCAGATCCCCCTGCAGGGCATAGAGACCGTCTTCGCGCGGCAGTTTTTGCGCCATGCCGATCACGAAATCCGCCACTTCTTCCGCAAGGCTTTTCATCTCGTCTTCCGTCATCTCCCGCTGCACGCCGTCGAGCGTCACGCCCGGCAGGCGCGTCATACCGTAGAAAACCGCCTCCTTGCCGCGGCAGGTGACACGCGGCACGGGGAGGCCCTTGCCCTCCAGTTCCTGCAGGACATCGGCCTCCCTGTCGAAACTTTTGACATGCTCGTCGACGCTTCTCACATAGGTCGAGGGGCGCGGCCCTTTGAAAACCTCGTCGCCGATGATCACCGTGTAGCCGAAGCATCCCTGCGACGGAAAATAGGCCATTTCACCCTGTAAATCCGGCCGCTCGCGCAAGATCGCCTCAAGGAACCGGTTGCCCGAGCCCTCCGGTTGCGCCGCCGCTTTCGAGAAGGCGCCGCAAAGCCCCCCTGCATTATCCGGCGCTTGTTCCAGCGGTTTTCCTGTCACTCTTGAAAAGGCTTCCATTAACATAAGAATAACATATCAGAAATCACTAAAAAATATGTTAATAAACATAAACCTTTGACTTTTCACCCCTGAAGTGCCATTTTCCCGTTTGTAAAATAAGGTGAAAAAGTAAGTAAAGGGCCGTCCGTATCCCTTATTGGCGGGCGGCGATATTAGTAAAGGACTAATAGATGTTCAACATCGTTAAAAAGGAACTGAACTGGGCCGGCAAGAAGCTGACCCTCGAAACCGGCAAGATCGCCCGTCAGGCAGACGGCGCCGTCATGGTCACCTACGGCGAGAGCACCGTGCTCGTCACCGCCGTGGCCGCCAAGCAGCCGAAGCCGGGGCAGGATTTCTTCCCGCTCTCGGTGCATTATCAGGAAAAATATTCCGCGGCCGGCAAGATCCCCGGCGGCTTCTTCAAGCGCGAAGGCAGGCCGACGGAGCGCGAGACGCTGATCTCCCGCCTCATCGACCGCCCGATCCGCCCGCTGTTCCCCAAGGAATTCCTCAACGAAACGCAGATCATCGCGACCGTGCTGTCCTACGACCTGCAGCATGAAACGGACATCGCCGGTCTCGTCGGCGCTTCCGCCGCGCTGACCATCTCGGGCGTGCCGTTCATGGGCCCCGTCGGCGCCGCGCGCGTCGGCTACATCAACAACGAGTTCGTCCTCAACCCGACCACTGACGAAATGAAGGACAGCAAGCTCGACCTCGTCGTCGCCGGCACCAAGGAAGGCGTGCTGATGGTCGAATCCGAAGCGCACGAACTCCCCGAAGACGTGATGCTCAAGGCCGTGATGTTCGGCTGGAAGGGCTTCCAGCCGGTCATCGACCTCATCATCTCGATGGCCGAGAAATGCGCGAAGGAACCCTGGGCGATCCCCGCCCCCGCCTATGACGAAAAGGCGCTGGAGCAGAAAGTCCGCGCCCTCGTGACGGACGAGTTCAAGGCCGCTTACGCCATCCGCGAAAAGCAGGAACGCTACGCCAAAAAGGACGCCGCGAAAGCGAAGGCGGTCGAAGCGCTCGTTTCGACTGAAGAAGGCTCGCCCGTCACCAAGTCCGTCATTGAGGCGCTGTGCAAGCACGTCGAGGCCGACATCGTGCGCAACGGCATCCTCGACACCGGCAACCGCATCGATGGCCGCGACACCAAGACCATCCGCCCCATCCTCGCGGAAGTCGGCGTGCTGCCGCGCGTCCACGGCTCGGCGCTTTTCACCCGCGGCGAGACGCAGGCGATCGTCGTCACCACCCTCGGCACCGCCGACGACGAGCAGATCATCGACAGCCTCTCCGGCGAATACAAGCAAACCTTCATGCTGCACTACAACTTCCCGCCCTACTCGGTCGGCGAAGCGGGCCGCATGGGCTCTCCGGGCCGCCGCGAAATCGGCCACGGCAAGCTCGCCTGGCGCGCCATCCACCCGCTGCTGCCGGAGAAGGAAAAGTTCCCCTACACCGTCCGCATCGTCTCCGAAATCACCGAGTCCAACGGCTCCTCCTCGATGGCGACCGTCTGCGGCTCGTCCCTCGCGCTGATGGACGCCGGCGTGCCGATGCCGCAGCCGATCGCGGGCATCGCCATGGGCCTGATCAAGGAGGGCAGCCGCTTCGCCGTCCTCTCCGACATCCTCGGCGACGAAGACCACCTCGGCGACATGGACTTCAAGGTCGCGGGCACGAAAAACGGCGTCACCGCCCTGCAGATGGACATCAAGATCACTTCCATTACGGAAGAAATCATGAAGATCGCCCTCGCGCAGGCGCATGACGGCCGCATCCACATCCTCGGCGAAATGGCCAAGGCGCTCACCTCCGCCCGTTCCGAACTGAACCAGAACGCGCCGCAGATCGTCACCATGACCATCCCGAAGGACAAGATCCGCGACGTCATCGGCTCCGGCGGTTCGGTCATCCGCGAAATCGTCGCGCAGACCGGCGCCAAGATCGACATCGAGGACGACGGCACCGTGCAGGTTGCCGCCGTCAACGCCGACAGCATCAAGGCCGCCGTGGACTGGATCAGGGGCCTCACCGCCGTTCCGGAAGTCGGCGCGATTTACGAAGGCACCGTGGTCAAGATCATGGAGTTCGGCGCTTTCGTCAACATCCTGCCGAAGACCGACGGCCTCGTGCATATCTCGGAGCTCTCGACGCAGCGCGTCAAGCAAGTCTCCGACGTCGTCAAGGAAGGCGACAAGGTGCGCGTGAAATGCATCGGCCTCGACGAGCGCGGCAAGATCAAGCTCTCGATCAGGGCGCTGCAGAAGGAAGAAGACTCGCAAAAAGAAGCTGTCTGACCTCTTTGCTTTTTTTGAACTTCCAAAAACCCCCTTCCCCGCAAGGAAGGGGGTTTTTATCAGACGAGAGTGAAAGGCGAAACATGAGAATCATCCCCTTCCCCGCGGAACCGCTGGAAAATCCGGAATGGACGGAGGTCGCGCCGGAAAAAACCATTTCCGGCGCGCCGCAGGCCGCATATAAAATCCTCCATACCGGCAAGTCCGGCGATTTCTCGGCCGGCATTTATGAATGCACGGCGGGGAAATGGAAGGTCAGCTATACCGAAGACGAATTCTGCACCCTGATCGAAGGCAGGCTCCGCATGACCAGCGATGCGGGCGAGGTGCAGGAATTTCAGGCGCCGGACAGCTTTGTCATTCCTTCCGGCTATGCCGGCGTGTGGGAACCGCTGACGAAACTGCGCAAATTCTTTGCCATCCACGAGAAAACGGCGGTCTAAATCGCCTCGCCCGTGCTACCGGCAAGATACTGAAAAATATGCCTTCTGAACGCGGCATGTTGACATTTCAGGCATATATTTATATAATTATGAAAAGAATAACGGGGGTCAAAAATATGCTGGAGCCGCAAGTCATCACCGAACACGACGGGTTTCTCGTTGTCCGCGACGACCTCGTCAAAGGCGGCACCAAGCGGCGCGTCCTCACGCAGATGTTCAACGACGTCGCGGCGAACGTGCTGGTCTACCCTTCGGTGCCGTTCGGCTCCGGCCCCGTCGCCGTCGCGGAGAGCGCGCGCGACACCGGCAAGCAGGCCATCCTCTTCTACCCCGACCGCAAGCGCGAAAACTGGAGCCAGCAAATGAAAGATGCCGAAGCCGCGGGCGCGCACATCGTCCTCGTCGCGGGCGGAAACCTGAAAACCCTTATGAAACGGGCGCGGGACTATGCCGCCACCCGTCCGGACGCGCTCTGCCTCGCGCTCGGCTTCGATACGCCCGAATACGTGGAGAAGCTCGCGGAAATCGCCCGCGCCCTGCCCGTGAAGCCCAAGGAAGTCTGGTGCGCCACCGGCACAGGCACGATCAGCCGCGCGCTGCAAAAAGCATGGCCGGACGCCGAGCATCACGCCGTCGTCATCGACGACAGGGGCTCGACCGGCAACGCCAAACGCCATACGCTCTCCGCGGTTTTCAATCAGGCGGCCGCCAAGCCGCCTTTCCCCGCCTCCGCGCACTTCGAGGCGAAGGCTTGGGGCATCGTGAAGCGCGAAGGCCGCCCCGGCGCGCTCTTCTGGAACGTCGGCGTTTAACCTGTTCGAATTAAACGGGAAATCAGGCGGCATTGACATCGAACCACCCTATGGTACCTTTTGGCCACCCCGAAACCAAAGCCATTAGGAAAGGATATCCCCCATGAAAATCGTCACTGCCGCTGATTTTGAAGCCGAAGTCCTGAAATCCGAAAAACCCGTCCTCGTCGATTTCTTCGCCACCTGGTGCGGTCCCTGCAAGTCGCTCGCCCCGATCCTCGAA
>JAGXAX010000111.1 GCA_018971405.1 Alphaproteobacteria bacterium
TTTTTAATTTCATAAGATTGTGACGGGCTCATGAAAAAACCCTTCGCGCGCGGGCGGAAGGGTTTTTCAAATCCGGAAAGCGTCTCAGGGATCAGGCGGTCTTCGCGGCTTTCGCCTTGACGGCGCGGCGCGGCTTCTTCGGCCCAGGCGCGGGCTTGCCGACCTTGGCAACCAGCTGTTTGCGAATCTTGCGCAGGCGCACCGGCAGCTTCGTCGGCGCGGTGCCGAGCAGGAAGGCATCGATGCCGCCCTTGTGCTCGACGGTGCGGATGCCGTTGGTGGTGCAGCTAACCGTCACGCTCCGCTTCAAACCGGCGCTGAAAAACGAGGCTTCCTGCAGATTGGGCAGGAAACGGCGCTTGGTTTTGTTGTTGGCATGGGAAACCTTGTTGCCCGTTTGCGGGCCTTTTCCCGTGATTTCACAACGTCTCGACATTCTCTTGATCCTTCTTGAAAAACCTATAGACGGGCAACATATGTCAAGAAATCGCTGGCCGTCAAGCCTTTTTAAAATCATTATTTACATAAAACAAAGTTTACGCGCGATAAAGGGCGTTGTATAATCAGGCAAAAGGCGTAAAACACGCCTTGTTAGCCTGCCCCCGGGCGTGCTGCCCTTTTAAAACCAGCTTTGAAAAGCCTCCGTCACATGCTCTTTCTCAACAAAAAAACCGCCGAAACCATCCCCGTCACGCCGCTCGACAAAGCGGACTTGCAAAAATGGCTGAAAAAACAAAATCGCGCGCGCAGGAATTGGGTCGCCGCCACCGGCTTTACAGCCGCGACCGGAACGCTGCTCGCCCTGCCGGACAAAAACGGCGCGGTCGAGCGCGTGCTGTTCGGCGTGCCGGAAGACGGCACGCTTTATTCCTACGCCGCCCTCCCTGCGCGGCTGGGAAAAAACGCTGCCGGGTATTACATCGACAAAAACCTGAACAACGCCGACGCCACGCAAATCTGCATCGGCTGGGCGCTCGGCTGCTACCGCTTCGACCGTTACAAGAAAAGCGGCAAGGCCTATGCGCAGCTTGTCTGGCCGGAAAACGCGGACAAAAAAACCGTCGAAGCCACCACCGCCGCCGTCGCGCTGGTGCGCGACCTCGTCAACACGCCCTCCAACGACATGGGTCCCGCAGAGCTTGCGGCAGCGGCGAAAAAACTCGCCGGCGCGTTCAAAAAGACGCGCGTCAGCGTCATCACCGGCGAAGAGCTTTTGAAGAAAAACTGGCCCGCCGTTTATGAAGTCGGCAAGGGCAGCCCGCGCAAACCCCGCCTCATCGATCTGCGCTGGGGCGACCCGAAACACCCGCGCGTGACGCTGGTCGGCAAGGGCGTGTGCTTCGACAGCGGCGGGCTCGACATCAAGCCCGAAAGCGCCATGCTGACGATGAAAAAAGACATGGCAGGCGCGGCGCACGTCTTCGGCCTCGCGCGGATGATCATGGCGCACAATCTGCCCGTGAACCTGCGCGTTCTCGTGCCTGCGGTCGAGAACGCCACCGACGGCAACAGCTACCGCCCCGGCGACATCATCAAGACGCGCAAGGGGCTGACCATCGAGATCGGCAACACCGACGCCGAAGGCCGCCTCATCCTCGCCGACGCGCTGGAGGAGGCCAGCCGCGAAAACCCCGCGCTGATCGTCGATTTCGCCACGCTGACCGGCGCGGCCCGCGTCGCGCTCGGGCCGGACCTGCCCGCGCTGTTCTGCAACGACGACGCGACCGCCGAAGCCCTGCTCTCATCCGGACAGCGCGTCGGGGATCCGCTGTGGCGCCTGCCGCTGTGGCAGCCTTACGCTTTGTTCCTCGACAGCAAGATCGCCGACTGCAACAACGTCGGCCCCAACAGCTTCGCGGGGGCGAGCGTCGCCGCGCTGTTCCTCGAAAAATTCGTCAGCAAGGGCATTCCGTGGGCGCATATCGACACCTTCGCGTGGAACCCGTCGGCGAAGCCCGGCCGCCCCGCAGGCGGCGAGGCGCTCGGCATGCGCGCGGCGTTCGACATGATCCGCAAAAAATTCGGCAGGAAATAACATACAGGAACCGTCATGCAATTCCAGATCGCCAGCCCCGTCGCCGACATCCACGGCGTGCCGGATTTGAACGCGCTGCGCGGCAAGTTCGAGACGCAGCTGGTCATGGGCGAGATCTTCGACGTCGAAGAGGAGAAGGACGGCTGGTGCAGGGGAAGTTGCGCGCACGACGGCTATGCGGGTTTCGTCGAGAGCCGCCACCTGAGAAAAGAGATCGTCGTGCCGACGCACATCGTCGTCACGGCGCGCAGCAACACCTACGCCGCGCCTTCGATCAAGTCGCTCTTCACCGGGGCTTTGAGCTTCGGCAGCCTGGTCAGGGTCACCGGTACCGGTCAGGATTTCATGCAGATCGCGGGCGGAAACTGGATTTACGCGCGCCACATCGCGCCCGCCGGCATGACGGAGAAAGACCACGTCGCCACGGCGAAGAAATTCCTCGAAACGCCCTATTACTGGGGCGGGCGCAGCGGCTTCGGCATCGACTGTTCAGGGTTGGTGCAGGTGTGCCTCGGACGCGCAGGCCTTCGCGTGCCGCGCGATTCCGGCGATCAGGAACAGGCCGTCGGCAAGACCGTGGATGCGCCGCAGGCGGGCGATATCGTCTTCTTCAAAGGCCATGTCGGCATGATGGCCGACGACGCCAACCTCCTCCACGCCAACGCCACCCACATGAAGACCGTGATCGAGCCGCTGGAAGACGTTATCGCGCGGCGCGGCGAGATCGTCTCCGTCAAAAGGTTATAACGCGCAAAAGAAAAGGGCCGGCATGAACCGGCCCCCTCTTTTTCGATCAAACGGCTCGTTATTGCAGTTTGAAGCTGATATCGCAGTCTTTGGTCGTGGATTTTTCCAGGTAGCTCGCGTTTGCCACATTTGCCCCGTTTCCACAGTTAGCAGTGTCACCCGCGCCGAGAATGCTGCCGCTGGTCGGGTTGCCGTCATCCATCTTGCGGTCGATCTGCGCCGCTTGCGCGGGCGTCATGGAATTGACGCCAGCGGCAGCTTGCGAGTTCTGCGTGCTCTGCAGCGTCACGACATAGAGACCGGACCACGGAGCCGTCGTCAGGTCAGCCACAACCAAACCTGCACCCAGCTTCGCTTGCGGCAGACCTTGACCGAAGACCGCAGTATCGGGCTGCGCAATACCAGTAAGATAACCCGCACCGGACAATTCTGCCCAGAAGCAGAGGTTTTCACCCGTGCTGCCTTTTTGCCAAGAATCCGTATTGGGCGTTCCCCCGGGGATCCCGACAATGCCGTTGCCATCACCGGCAGCACAAGCGCCAATATTCGGCACACGGTTAGCAACGTTGAGCATATCCCCCGGAAGAGCCGCATAAGCATCCTGGAAGCTGGTCGTCGCCGCCTGTACGCTTTGGAATTGCGACATCTGCGCCGTGACGCGCGCGTTGTCGATCAACTGCTGACCTTTGAGGATGCCGCCGATCAGAAGGCCGATGATCACCAGAACGATCGCCAACTCCACGAGCGTGAAGCCTTTTTGTCCCCGCAGCTTGTGTAACTTTTTCATGGTCCCAGAACTCCCTTTGATACGTTTAAAAACCTGCATGGCCCCATTGACTGAACAGCCGGAAAATCATGCCCTATGAGTTTGATGCCCTCTCCTCCATAGTTCAATAAAAAAGTTAAGCGTTGGTTTAAATCTGAAAACAGAAACGGGATATTGTTCATCAATATAACAAAATGACGGGTATTTTTCCTCTATGTAAATGATACAACGTCATTCGCGGCCACGGTTGCGCGGCCGGTCATTCCGTCATTTTGACAGGTCGGTTTGCCGATATGCGCCATAACGCGGCAATGTTAATGAAACTTTAACCGGTATGAAGAATCACGGAGCGGCGTTTTGTTCTGCCTGTTCTCCGCCCGCGTCATGCGCCTGCCGGTACTGCGTCGGCGTGAGACTGGTGACGTCGCGGAAGGCGCGGTTGAACGACGCAAGCGAATTGAACCCGACTTCAGACGCCACCACCTGCACGGGGATTTCATGGTTCTGCAGCATCCTCTTCGCGTCATCGACGCGGAACTCGTTGAGCAGACGCGGGAAACTTTTGCCGAACGCGACGTTGATCACCCGCTCCATTCTTTTGGACTTATACAAATAATTGAAATATATAAATAAATTTACTAGATTTTTGCCTGTGTAGGAACTGTGCAGAAGAATTTTGGGATTCGGCGTCTTCCTGCCCAGCCATGCGATTCGTTTTTCGGCGATAAATGCGAGCTGTCGTCCGTTCCAAGAAGATGCCCGCAGCTTATGCCTGCCATTTTAATCGACGAGAGGGCGCGCACCGTTAGGGCGGCTGATTGTTACGAGCGCGCGCGCACGTGTTATGCCCACGCGAAGCAACCGCCGACTTTGCGGAAATAAGGGTTTCTCCCGCTCGTCGAAAAACGCTGCTTTGTATGCGCCCTCGACCAGCACCACTCCGTCGAATTCCTTACCTTTCGCTTTGTGAATATTCATCAGAATGCAGCCTTCCGGGTCGCGGCCAGCCGCGATCAACCGCTCCTGTTCCAAAACGCTTTTCACAAGCTTGGCAGCACCTGCATAAGTCCCGGTGCCCAACCAAAGCTCCGCAAGCCCCGATGCGAGGGCATCGGTCGCACGAAAGAGACGGACTAAGCGGACATGCCGGAAGAGTTCGTTGAGCGCAGGAATATCCTGCAACACGCGGCGCGCCGCGCGCCAGTCCGCGACTGGATCACCGAGCTGCATCACACCAGCCTCGCAAGCTGCGATGACCTCCTTTGCAGCCTTGATGCGCGGCGCATCTTTTTCGGCAACCTTTTGGGCGGCCCGATCGAATTTCCGGACAATTTCTGCGGCAACATTGCTCGGGTCCTCCGCGTTCTTCAGCCTGTAAAATGTCGCTATGCACCGCAGCGTTCGCGGGATGACTGTCTCAGCCGGGCCACAAGGCCATTCCAAAATGGAGCCAACGACGATGGCGGCGGCGGCCGAAAGCTCAGCGTCCCACACAACATCATGGTCAATTGGAGCCAATGCCTGATTGTTAAAGGTGTGCTCGTCGGCCAGAATCGCCGACAGATCGGCAACCAAAGGATTGCTGCGGCACAGAACCGCGACACAGGGATGCACAATGCCTTTGTTTGAGAGAGCGCTGAAGGTCCATTTGACGCCTGCATGGACAGTGGCAGCGAAGCTATTGTTCCAATAGCTCACTTGCTTTACGTCGGCAGACGTGGGAAGCGGCGCACGATTATTGAGCACGGCGTCCGCGAATGTAAGGATACCGGTATTCGGACTGCGATGGTTCTCGCCTCCGAGATTGAATTCCCTGGGCGTTATTGTCTCTCGCAGAATGTCCAGTCGCCGGGGGTCAACATC
>JAGXAX010000112.1 GCA_018971405.1 Alphaproteobacteria bacterium
ATAGGCGACGGCATGAACGACGAAATCGAGCTTGCCCCATTCTTTTTCCAGCGTGGCAAAAACCTGATCGAGGTCTTCTTCCTTCGCCACGTCGCAGGGCAGGACCAGCTTGGCGCCGAGGCTTTCCGCCAGCGGGCGGACGCGCTTGCCGAAGGCCTCGCCCTGATAGGTGAAGGCCATCTCCGCGCCGTGTGCATGCAGCGTTTTGGCAATTCCCCAGGCGATGGAATGGTCGTTCGCGACCCCCATGATCAGCCCGCGTTTTCCTTGCATGAGTTTTTCCATGATTATTGATCCCCGTAGCGCGACAGCGCCAGCGTGGCATTGGTGCCGCCGAAGCCGAAGGAATTGGAGAGCACGGTCTCATGCGTCACGCCGTCTTCGCGCTTCAAGACAATCGGCAATCCTTCCGCCGCGGGATCGAGTGTTTCGACATTGGCCGAAGCGCAGATGAATTTGTGCTTCATCATCAACAGGCAATAGATCGCCTCTTGCACGCCGGTCGCGCCGAGACTGTGGCCGGTCAGCGACTTGGTCGAACTGAATTTCGGCACTTTATCGCCGAAGACTTCTTTCATCGCGCCCAGTTCCGCGCCGTCGCCCACCGGCGTCGAGGTGCCGTGGGTGTTGATGTAGCTGACGTTGCCTTTGACGGTGGCAAGCGCCTGTTTCATGCAGCGCATCGCGCCTTCGCCCGACGGGGCGACCATGTCGTAACCGTCCGACGTCGCGCCGTAACCGGTGATTTCGGCGTAAATCTTCGCGCCGCGCGCCTTGGCGTGCTCCAGCTCTTCCAGCACCAGCGCGCCGCCGCCGCCGGCGATGACGAAACCGTCGCGGTTGGCGTCATAGGCGCGGGAAGCCTTGGTCGGCTCGTGGTTGTATTTCGAGGACAAGGCGCCCATCGCGTCGAACAGCAGCGTAAGCGACCAGTCGAGCTCTTCCCCGCCGCCGGCGAACATCACGTCCTGCTTGCCCCACTGGATCATCTCGACGGCGTTGCCGATGCAGTGCGCCGAGGTCGAGCAGGCGGAGGTGATGGAATAGTTGACGCCCTTGATCTTGAACGGCGTGGCGAGGCAGGCCGAATTGGTGGACGACATGCAGCGCGTCACCATGTAAGGCCCGATGCGCTTGGGGCCTTTTTCACGGGCAACGTCGAAGGCTTCGAGCAGGTTTTTCGTCGAAGGCCCGCCGGAGCCCATGATCAGGCCGGTGCGCTCGTTGGAGATGTCTTTTTCCTCCAGCCCCGCGTCCTTGATCGCCTGATCCATGGAGATGTAGTTGTAGGCCGCGCCGTCGCCCATGAAGCGCAGCAGCTTGCGGTCGATATGCGCGGCGACGTCGATGTTCGGGCGCCCTTCCACATGGCTGCGGAAGCCGACCTCGGCGTATTTTTCCGAGAAGGAGATGCCGGATTTCCCGTCCTTCAAAGATTGGGTGACTTCATCCTGGCTGTTGCCGATGCAGGAGACAATGCCAAGTCCTGTGACGACGACGCGTCTTGTCATGAGAATGTCCTTAGGAGTTCAGAGTTACATTGCGCGCGGGTTTTCGAACAGCCCGACCTTGAGGTCGTTGCATTCGTAAATCACCTTGCCGTCGACCTCGACGATGCCGTCGCCGATGCCCAGCACCAGACGGCGGTTGATGATGCGCTTGATATTGACGCGGTAGGTGACTTTTTTCGCTTCCGGCAGAACCTGTCCCGTGAACTTCACTTCGCCGACGCCAAGCGCGCGGCCGGAGCCGGGCGCGCCCGTCCAGCCGAGATAGAAGCCGAGCAGCTGCCACACGGCATCAAGGCCAAGGCAGCCCGGCATCACTGGATCGCCTTCGAAATGGCAGGCGAAAAACCACAGATCCGGCCTGATGTCGAGTTCCGCGACGATCTCGCCCTTGCCGTGGGCGCCGCCCTCGGTAGATACATTTACGATGCGGTCGAACATCAGCATCGGCGGAAGCGGCAGTTTGGCGTTGCCGGGGCCGAACAGCCGGCCCTTGCCGCAGGAAATCAGGTCGTCATAGGAATAGCTGGATTTGGGTTGGAAGCTCATCTCTTCTTTCACTTTGGCGTTGGAATTTTGCATAGGTTCTCCCCTCCTTCAGGCTGGAATAACGTGCTCCTTATAGTGCGTGCCCAGAATCATGCCGGTTTTCGCCAAGGATTTTGCAATACTCGGGTGAATCTGTCCAACATCTTCGACAGAGATGACCGCAACCATCCGCCCCACCGCCTTGGCGACCGCGACGGCGCGCCCCAGCGGCTCGTCTAACCCTATCAAAACAAAGAATTCTTCCACCGCCGGTTTTATTTCCTTAAGATAATAAGGGATTTTTTTGTCATCGACGTCGTTGGCGGCGGCAAGCGCGCCCCAGTTTTTCGTGCCGGGCGTGCCATGGCTCAAGGCCTCGCGCACCATGACGTTCATCAGCTCCCTGTCCATCCCCTCCGGCAATTTCGCCTGCCGTTGCGCGTCCTGAAAATAATAGCCCGCGACGGCGCCGAGGCCGACCAGCGCCTCTGCCGTCGAATGGGCGTTGTCCGTCATGAACTCCTCGACCAGAAAATCGCAGAAATCCTGCGTCGCCATCTCGAAGGTGAGCGAGGCGATGACGCATTCGACCATCATCCGCAGCATGCGGTCGCGCGCGAAGCCGTCCTTTTCCCAGAGCGGCACGTCGTTGATGATCAGCGCGATGGCGATCTCGTGCAAATCGTCAAGACCCTTGGGCAACTTGTCGGCGGTCGCCCGCGCCAGCAGACGCCCCAGCTCCGTATCATGATCGACCACCGTGGCGAACGGCATCAGCGCGTCCGGTTCGGCGTTGTCGGCGGGGTCGGTGCGCAGCAGGTCGGCGATGCGGTGGAACGCCTGCTCCATGATCACGTCCGGCTCCTCGTATTCGAGCAGCGTCTCGGTGAGCAGCCCTGCGTAAATGCACAGCGCGCGCAGCATCCGCGCCTGCGGGTCCCTGTCCTTGATCAGGACGCTGATCCGCGTCTGGATGTTCTTCGCTTCCGTTTTCAGCCGTTCCTGGGAATCGGGAGATGTCAAAACCGCGCTTCTTTCCTGTTAGTTTTTAAAAGTCTCTTCGGGCAACACGCCCCAGACGTTGCGTCGCTCGACCCAGCCGTCGTAGCCCTCGATACTGACCTTGCACCAGCTGTCCTTGCACGTGCGCAGACTGGCGATCACGCCCATGTCGAGCTTCACGACGGCGCGCGAATCCTCTTCCGGGTCGTCGCGCATGATCTGCTCACTGCCGGTGATGATGACAGCGCGCTTGCCTGAAAGCAAGTTCCTGTACACCCAGCCCGTGTCGCCCTCCTTGTCGCAGATTTTCCGCCAGCCGTCGAACTGCCTGACGATCTCCACGGGCAATCCCTTCTTTTCCAGCACCAGCGCGATCGGGTAGCGCCGCCCCGGGCCGGTGCGGAGATTGACCTCCTTGGCCCCCAGCGTGACGAAGCGCGGCACGGGCAGTTTGGGCGCCAGCGGATCCTCGTAGGAGGCCCGCGCCGACACGGCGCCGGCCGTTAAAGCCGCAGCCATGCCGAGGCCGAAAACGACAGCAAATGTCAGTAAAAGCACATACTTCATAATCCGGAAAGGATAGGCGCAAAACGCCCCCCGTCCAACCCTTTTTTCCACTCTTTTTTTCTCGACTTTTTAGACATAATACGATAAAAGAGGGCATGATTATGCTGGAAAAAGCCGTTGAAAAAACAATAGACCGCCGGCCGGAAATGGACAGGCGACTGGCCGTCGCGCCGATGATGGGCTGGACGGACAGGCATGACCGTTATTTCCTCCGCCTCATCTCGCCGAACGCCCTGCTCTATACCGTCATGCTGACCACGGGGGCGCTGATCCACGGCAAAAAGCTCGATATCCTCGACTACAGCCCCGAAGAGCATCCGGTCGCCCTGCAACTCGGCGGCGCCGACCCGAAAGACCTCGCTACCTGCGCCAGACTCGGCGAGCAATACGGCTACGACGAGATCAACCTCAACTGCGGCTGCCCGAGCGAGCGTGTGCAAAACGGCAGCTTCGGCGCCTGCCTGATGGCAGAACCACGGCTGGTCGCCGATTGCGTGGACGCCATGAAACAAGCCGTTTCCATCCCCGTCACGGTGAAAACGCGCATCGGCATCGACGAGCAGGATTCTTACGGATTTTTGACGGACTTTATCGGCGCGAGCGCGGACAAAGGCTGCAATGTTTTTATCATTCATGCCCGCAAGGCATGGCTGAAAGGGCTATCCCCCGCCGAAAACCGCACTATCCCGCCACTGCGCTACGGCGTTGTGCATCAACTCAAAAAAGACTTTCCGCATTTGACGTTCATCCTGAACGGCGGCATCAAAACGCTCGACGGCGTGCGGGAAGGACTCGCCGGAACCGACGGCGTGATGATCGGCCGCGAGGCATATCAAAATCCTTATTTTCTGGCGGAAATAGAGCGGGAGATTTTCAACACGCCCCATGTGCGCACGCGCGGAGAGACCGTCGAGGCGATGATGCCCTATATCAGGCGCTGCCTCGCCGGCGGCGCTGAATTAAAAGACATCACGCGGCATATGCTTGGCCTTTACAACGGGCTGCCCGGCACGCGGCGCTGGCGGCAGGTATTAAGCGGTGAAGCCTATAAACCCGCCGCGAACGAAAATGTGGTGACGGAAGCATTGAAGCACGTCGCCGGTTAACGATACGCCATCACGGCATGGCCGTTTTTGCGGAGCCATTTTTTACCCGCCACAGCGTCCTCCGCCAGTTCCGCGCAAAGCGCCCAGAACTTGCGGCTGTGGTTGAGATGGATGCGGTGGGCGACCTCGTGCGCGACGACGTAATCCAGCACGACCGGCGGCGCGAGAATCAGCCGCCAGGAAAACATCATCCGCCCGTCCGGCCCGCAGCTGCCCCAGCGCGCTTTCGGGTCGCGGATGGTGACCGGCTTCGGTTTTAATCCCAGTTTGTCCTGCTTTTGCGCGGCGATATCTTCCAGCACATCCTGCGCGGTGTTTTTGAGAAAATCCTTCACCCGCCGCGCCAGATATTCGGGGCGGCCATGGACGACCAGACGATCGCCCTCCAGCACTGTTACGCCGCGCCCGTCGCGCCGCGCAATGGTCACGCCACGCCCGTAAACCGGCACGATATCACCTTCGGCGAAGTTTTTCGGCGGCGTCATCGTGTCGCGGCGGCCGGCGATCCAATCTTTATTTTCGGCGATGAAACGCAGCGCATGCCTTTCCGATCCGCCGCGCGGCCAAGTCAGCACCACGTCGCCGAGTCTGGCATCGACGCGCAGACTGAAACGCCGCGCGCGCGCATTGGGACGCACGCGCACGCCGCCGATTTCCTCCGGCGTATCGAGAGATTTTTTTTCCTTACGCAGCCTGAACA
>JAGXAX010000113.1 GCA_018971405.1 Alphaproteobacteria bacterium
AGATCATCCGGATTCTGGTCGATGCGTCCGTCAAAATCGGCGACGTTGTGCGGCTGATCGAGGACATCGCCGCGCAGACCAACCTGCTCGCGCTCAACGCCACGATCGAGGCGGCGCGCGCGGGCGAGGCGGGCAAGGGCTTCGCCGTGGTCGCGAACGAAGTCAAGCAGCTCGCGGGGCAGACGGCGAAGGCGACGGACGAGGTCAAGGACCAGATCAGGAGCATACAGGACGCGACGGGGAACGTGGCGCAATCTTTCACCGGCATCGGGGAGATCATCTCGCAGATCAACCAGTCGATGACGATCGTCGCGGCCGCGCTGGAGGAACAGGGCGCGGCCTCGCGCGAGATCGCCTCCGGCGCGGAAAAGGCCTCCGCCGGCACGACGGGCATGGCGGGCGACGTCCGCGATATAGGGCAAGGCATGGGCGAGGTCGATCAGGAGGCGCGGAAGGTATCGGAGGTGACGGGCAGCCTCGCTTCCCACGCGACGACGAGCGTCGAGGCCCTGCTGGAGAAGATGAACGATTTCATGGAAGACCTGCGCAGGATAGCGTAAGGCGGCCCGGCGCCGTTCAGGAAGACACACGCCAGACGAGCATGAGCAGCGCAAGGCCGTAAAGGACGAAATTGACCGCGACGATCCAGCCGAGATAGAGCAGGTCGAATGCCGGATAGCCGATCCAGAGGATGAGCGCCATGAGGAAGGTCACGGCGCTGGAAAAAATCATCCAGCCGCGGCTGCGCAGCGGGCGAAAGCGCAGGGCGAGGAACAGCTCGAACAGGCTTTCCAGCGTCATGAAGACCGCCAGCAGCGCGACGACCGACATCAGCACCGCAAAGGGCTTCCACAGGATCAGCAGGCCCGCCACGACCGACAGTGACGCGGAAAGGAGCGACCACCAGTGCATCTTCGACTTCAGGGTCAGGACAAGCTGCAGCAGGCCGGTCGCCAGCAGGGCGATCCCGACGACGAACTCCGTGTGCAGCGCCGTCGTTCCCGACAGCATCACGGCGAGGACGCCGGCGGTGATGAAGCCGGTACCCTGAAGGATATACTTCAGCTTGTGCTCGCGCAGGTGCCGTTCTATGCGCGCGCCCATGCCGTCGCGGGGGGGTGTTTCTGCGGAGAACATGCGTTCCGCTCCCAAGGCGTCAGCGGTCGATGTGGGAGATTTTCGACCCTTCGAGGCTGACGCCCGCCATCAGGCCCTGCTGCCCGAAGATAAAAGCGTAGGCATCGTCTTTCATTGTGGTGGTGGAGAGGTTCTTGGCCATGCCCGTGTCGACGACGACGACCGTAGGTCCGACGCCGACTTCCCAGCCCTGCGACGTTTTCAAGTAGTTGAGCGCTTTATCGTTCATGAGGAAGACGACGTAGCTGTAGCTTTGCGCACCCGCCTGAAAGCCGATGGAACCGCTGGCGGAATTGTAATAGCCGGTGACTTTCCCGTTTTCGATCAGTTCGCCCTCGCCGTAGCTGCCGCCGAGGATGAAGCCGCCCTTGACGATGTTCGGGAAGACGAGCATGGCTTTCGCTTTATGCGACAGATCTTCGGCTAGCGGGTTGACCCTGAAAAGGTTGCGAAGCGCCTGCGCGGAATCCTGACGGATGTCGGCGGCCGTCGCGGCGCAGGCGCTGTGCGGGATGCCGGTCAGGGCAAGCGCCGCGGCAAACAGCGCGGCAAAAAAGAAAGAGCGTGAATGTGTCATTGTCATCTCCTCGGGAAAGGCTTGAATGAAGTGGTTCGTTTCACGTGGTTTCATCATAATACTCTTTGCCGATTATTCACTTGAAAAATATTTAACCTAATCATTCCGGCGCAATCAAGGATTTTACCGGTACGGATATATTTAGGGTAGTATGATGAAACGTAAAAACGAAGGAGGCGACGATGACGCTGAAAAAAGGGAACGACAGCCTGATGATCGAAGTGACGTCCGATTTTGTCTGCCCGTGGTGCTTTATCGGCGAGGCGCGGCTCGCGCAGGCGCTCAAATCCGTTGCGCCACCTGTCGCCGTCGAATACCGCTGGCGCCCCTACGAGTTGAACCCCGGCAAGCCGAAGGCCGGCGTGGACCGCGCGGAATACATGGCGAAGAAGTTCGGCGCCGCGCGGGCGAAGGAAATGGACGCGCATATGAAGGAGCTGGGCGCGGAAGCGGGCGTTGTGTTCCGCCACGATTTGATCAAACGGTCTCCCAACACGCGTCAGGCGCACCGCCTCAACTGGTGGGCGGCGCAAGAGGGGAAAAATATCGCGCCGCTGATCTTCAAGGCCTATTTTTCCGATGGCAAGAATATCGGCGACGACGCGGCGCTGGTAAAGATCGCAGCGGAAGCGGGACTGGACGCGGAAAAGGCCCGCGCGTTTCTTGCTTCGGATCAAGGCACTGCCGCGGTCGTGAAACTGGAGGAACAGGCGCGGGCGCAGGGCGTCGACAGCGTGCCGTTCATCACCATTGATGGGGAGGAAATACGCGGCGCGGAAACCGTGGAGGTCATGGTTGAAGTCCTGCGCCGCGTGCTCGGCAAGCGGGGCCGGACGGCGCGCGGGGCGGCCTGAGTGAAAGCTGAACCGGAAAAATCCGCCGCGACGGCAGAGAACGGCGTCAGAACCGCAGAGGTGGACATCAAAATGCCGGACGGCGTCTGCGACGCCTTCATCGCCCGTCCGGCGGGGGGCGGGAAATACCCCGCCGTGCTGCTCTTCATGGACGCCTACGGCCCGCGCGACTGGCTCTACGCGATGGCGAGGAAGATCGCGGCCGGGGGCTATTACGTTTTGCTGCCGAACCTCTTTTACCGCACGCGGCGCGCGCCGGTCGTCGGCCTTTCCTTTCCCCTGCGTCCCGAGCAGATGCAGGATGCCGTGCAAAATCACATCATGCCGCTGTTCAGAAACTACAGCCCCGCGTTCGGCGTGCGCGACGCGGGGGTGTTCCTCGATTTTCTCGCGGGGCAAAAAGAGGCCGATGCGGCGAAGGCCGGCATCACCGGCTATTGCATGGGTGGCGGGCTGGCGCTGCGCGTGGCGGCGCGCTATCCCGACCGCATCGCGGCGGCGGCGAGCTTCCATGGCGGCAATCTTGCGACGCAGGAGCCCGAAAGCCCGCACCGCCAGCTCGGCAACGTCAGGGCGGAGCTTTACATCGCCCATGCGGATCATGACAAGTCGATGCCGCCGGAGCAGATCGAGCTTCTGCACGACGCGCTGGAGCAGGCGGGGATTAAATACGCCGCGGAAATATACAAGGACGCCGCCCACGGCTTCACGATGGCAGATCTGCCCGCCTACGATGCCGCGGCGCTGGAAAGGCACTGGGAGCATGTTTTCAGCCTTTTCGGGCGCGCGCTGAAAGGCGCGAAGGCATAAAAATGACAGCCGCGCCGCTCATCGTCGAAGTGACCCGCGGCCCCGCCGTCGAGAGCCGCCATGCCGTTCATGCGGTGGCGATGAACGGGCGGGGGGATGTCGTCGCCGCTTTCGGCGATCCGCGCCGCCCGACTTTTCCGCGCTCCGCCATAAAACCCCTGCAGGCGCTGGCGCTGGCCGAAAGCGGCGCGGCGGAGGCCTTTCATCTTTCGGAGGCCGAGCTTGCGCTCGCTTGCGCCTCGCACAGCGGCGAGGGAAAGCACACGGCGGCCGTCGCGGCGTGGCTCCGGCGGCTCGGGCTTGACGAGACCGCGCTCGAATGCGGCGCGCACGCGCCTTATGCCGCCCCCGAATCGCCGCCAACGGTGCTGTGCAACAACTGCTCCGGCAAGCATGCAGGCATGGTGACACTCTCGATGTTTCTGAAAAAAGACTTTGCCGGATATACGAATTTTCTGCATCCGGTGCAGCAGACGATTTTCACAGCCATGGGCGAGATGTGCGGCGTCGGCATAACGCCGGAGATATGCGGCGTCGATGGCTGCTCCGCGCCCAATCCCTGCCTGTCTTTGGAAAATATCGCCAGAGGCTTTGCCGCTTTTATGACACGGCGCGGCCTTTCGCCTGTCCGCGCCGCGGCATGCCGGCGCGTGTTCGGCGCCATGACGCACTATCCCGAACTGGTGGGCGGCACGGGCCGGCTCGACACGCTGTTGATGCGCGCCGCGCAAGGGAAAGTCCTCAGCAAGACCGGCGCCGAAGGGGTTTACGCCTGTATCGCGCCGGAGAAGGATATGGTCATCGTGCTGAAAGCCGAGGACGGCGCGAAGCGTGCGGCGGAGGCGGCGCTTTACGCGCTGCTGGAAAAATTCCATATCGTAGATGCCTCCGTGCTGGAGGCGATCAACCCGCTTGTCCTGCCGGTGCTGAAAAACTGGCGCGGGATCGAGACGGGCGCCATCCGCGTTTGAAGGGGCCTGCATTTTAGCGATTTGGTAATGAATTTAAGGCTCAATAGGGGCGGGGAATTTTTTCCGGCCCGAAGGGAGCCTTATGAATAGGATATCATTTCAGCGCCTTCTCTCCTTGAGCGTACTTTTTCTCGCCTTGTTTTATGCATCTGCGCCCGCGCGCGCGCAGAGCATAAATTACGGCAGCCTTGAAGCGCTGTTCGGCGAACCCGTCACGACCAGCGCGACCGGCAAGCCGCAGCGGGTCTCCGACGCGCCCGTCGACATGTACATCGTCACGCAGGACGACATCCGCCGCTCCGGCGCGCGGAACATCCCCGAAATCCTCCGCGACGTGCCGGGGGTCAACGTGCTGCAGTCGGGCAGCATGGATTACGACGTCAGCATCCGCGGCTACAACCAGCCCTATTCGTCCAACCTGCTGGTGCTGGTCAACGGGCGGCAGGTCTATCTCGACGACTACGGCTACACGAACTGGGCGGCGATACCGGTGCAGTTGTCCGAGATCCGCCAGATCGAGGTGGTCGAGGGGCCGAACACGGCGCTGTTCGGCTTCAACGCCGCCGCGGGCGTCATCAACATCGTGACGATGAATCCGCTTTACGACAACGTTTCCCACGCCGGCGTCACGTTCGGCACGCAGTCCTACCGCGAGGCCAGCGTGGTCAAGACGTTTCAGGTCAACAACAGGTTCGCGTTCCGCGTTTCCGGCGGCGCGTCGAAGTCCGACGAATTCGGGAACAACGTGAACCCTAATGAACCTGCCGGCATACTCACGTCGCCGGAAAACCATGCGCTGAACGTCGACGGCATCTACCAGCTGACGCCGAAGTCGCAGTTGCGGGTCGAGGCGTCGAATTCCGGCGTGCACCAGACGGAAATGACCGCCTTCAACTTCCAGACGCAGGCGCAGTACACGACCAACTCCCTGAAAACAGACTATGAAGCCGACACGGATTACGGCCTCGTCAAGGCCACGGCCTACCGCAACTGGCTCGATACGAACTACACGCAGGATCTTTACAGCACGGCCGTGGC
>JAGXAX010000114.1 GCA_018971405.1 Alphaproteobacteria bacterium
CCACCTTGCGCGCGCCGAACGCAGCCGTGGCGATGGCCACCGCCGCCTGCGCCGCGTTGATATCGACGAACGCCGCTTCCTCGACACGCGTGCCCGCGGCGTAGTATCCGTTATCCAGCTTCAGCACCACAGACTGCGATATCCTCGTCGCGTAATCGACGGATTGCAGGCTTTTCAGCCAGCTTTCGATTTCCCTTTCCGTGAGCGGGCCCTTGCGCAACAGCTTCCTTTGCACGGCGGCGGATGACGGCGCCTTGCCGCCGTTCTGGTCTTTGGCAAAACCCGGAATGAACTGGCGGAACGTAAACAGCTCCGGCAAAAATTTTCCAACCGTCGTAGTTTCCACAGCGCCGTTCACCGACACGTAATGGATCTCGGCCTTTTCCCGCGCGAGCCCCGCGACCTGCTGGCGGCACTTTCCGCAGCAACTGGCGAAGGCCTCTGCGGCAGAGGTTTTGTCGCCCGCTTTCACGCCTTTCGGCGCGCCCATCACCCAGCCCTCGACGATCTCCGCTTTTTTGCCGAGCGCGGTGACAATGCCGGAAATCGCCCCTTCCTCGCCGTGCGTGGACAACCTGTGATCCATGTTTTCGACGTTGACACCCGCGAAATAGTAATCGTCCGCGTCTCCGGCGCGGGCGCGAAACACGGACGACACGCAAAATCCGCTTTCCGGCACGTGCGGGTTATCGCGCAAATCAAGCAACCATTGGTGCATCTCGGCTTGCGACAGCCGGCCTTTTCTGAAATTATCCGGCGCGATATCAGGTTTTTTTTCTTTCATGCCGCTTTCCTCTTGAAAATCTTTTTCCCGATATGCGCACGGATACGACTGCGCAGGACGGTCAGTTCCGACGGCGGCTTGTAGTTGGTGAGATAACGCGCCGCCTCGAGCAACGACGAGAATTTGTACATCCGCTCAGAAGGAACCTCCGTCGTACTTTCCACCGCCCAGTTGTGCGCCTCGATCCAGATGGCGTGCATCCCCGCCGCGACCGAGGGCACAACGTCCGATTTTAAACTGTCGCCGATCATCACCGCCTCGCGCGGGCTGTAGCCCAAACCGTCCACGATGCCGGAGAAGACATCAGTCCTTTTCTTTTCGACGACAAACACGCCGGTGAGCTTCTTCCTGAACGGCAAATGCGCGACACGATTTTCCTGCACTTCCTTGTCGCCCTGCGTGACGATGTAGACCGGAAACTTTGCCGTCAGCAGCTCGACCGCCTCGATCGTGCCGGGCTTGACCTTGGCGACCGTGCTGAACACGTCCTCCGCGAACCGGCGCACCGTTTCGATTTTGTCGTCGCCGGCCTTTGGCACATAATGGCGCAAAACTTTCTCGAACACATCGGGATAACGCTCGCGGGAGTAGCCCTGCGTCTTGAACAGGTCGCGGTCTGTTTTCGCCAGCATCCGCCGCGCTTCCGCCAACGGCACGCCGTAATGGCAAAGATAACCGGACATCACCGCCGCCGCCTCTTCATAGAGGACGGTATTGACGATCAGCGTATCATCCATATCCAGAAAAATGGCTTTGATCATGGGGATATTTATAGCAAGTATTTTGCATTAAGAAAATGCCATATTGAAGGCCGTTTAATGGACATAAAAATGTTACTTTCTTTTATATTCGGCTTAAACCCTTGCGGTATGGCCTATTCTATGGCTTTTATCGGGCATAATAATTCTTAAGGTTTTTATGTCTATTGTCTGTCAGGAAATCACCGCGCCCGATGAGCTGCAAGCCTGCTTCGCTTTGCGGCACGCGGTGTTCGTCGGCGAGCAGAACGTCGAACCCTCCCTGGAAACGGACGGCATGGACGCGGAAGCCCGCCACTTCGCCCTCAAGGACGGCGGCAGGATCATCGCCACCTGCCGCGTGCGCCGCATCGGCAGCGCCGCCAAGATCGAGCGCATGGCCGTCGCCAGAAACTCCCGCCGCCGCGGCATCGGCCTCGAACTGATGAAATATGTCTTGCACGACCTGATGAACGCGGGCGATATTCAGTTGCTGAAACTGAGCGCGCAATCCGACGCCGTGCCGTTTTACGAGCGCCTCAGCTTCCGGAAACGCGGCCCCGAGTATATCGAAGCCAATATGCCGCATTACGAAATGATAAGGGAACTGTAAGATGACGAAAAAACCAGCCGCCGCCGAAACCTTGCCCGACAGCAACCTTCTGATCGACGCCAAAATCGAGAACATGAAGCAGCTGCAGGCGCGCGGCGTCACGCCCTATCCCTACCATTTCGAGGTGACGCACCACGCGGCCGGCCTGCAGGAAAAATACAAGGACATCGCCAACGGCACGGAAACCTCTGATCGCGTCACTGTCGCGGGGCGCATGATGTCGAACCGCAACAGCGGCATGTTCATCGACTTAAAAGACGTCTCGGGCAAGATCCAGATTTTCAGCCATAAAGACCATTTGTCTCCGGAAACGCTGGAACATCTCGGCTATTTCGACATCGGCGACATCATCGGCGTGACCGGTCTCGTGCGCCGCACGCCGCGCGGCGAACTCACCATCAACGCCGAAAAAATAACCCTGCTCACCAAATCCATCCGCCCGCTGCCGGAAAAATACCACGGCCTCCATGACGTCGAACTCAAATACCGCAAGCGCTACGTCGATCTCATCATGAACGACGAAAGCCGCGCCACTTTCAAAAAGCGCAGCCAGATCATCTCGTTCATCCGTCAGGCACTGGCCGACGAGAACTTCATGGAAGTCGAAACGCCGATGCTCCACCCCATCGCGGGCGGGGCGAACGCCAAGCCGTTTCTCACCCACCACAACGCACTCGACATGCAGCTTTACCTGCGCATCGCGCCGGAGCTTTATCTGAAGCGCCTTGTCGTCGGCGGGTTCGAGCGCGTGTTCGAGATCAATCGCTGCTTCCGCAATGAAGGCATCTCGGTCAAGCACAACCCCGAGTTCACCTCGGTTGAAATTTATCAGGCTTATGCCGACTACAACGACATGATGAGCCTGACCGAGCGGCTGATCGTGGGCGCGGTGAAGGCGACCCACAACGGCGAAACCAAAGTCAAATACGGCGACAACGAGATTGACTTCAAGGCACCGTGGCCGCGCAAATCCATGACCGGACTGGTCAAGGACAAAACCGGCGTCGACTTCATGGAGATCACCGACGCCGCCAAGGCCGCCGCAGCCGCCGAAAAACTCGGCGTCTCCGTCAAGCCCGGCTCCAACTGGGGTGAAGTGGTGGAGTCCGTGTTCGGCGAGAAAGTCGAAGAGACGCTGATCCAGCCCATCCACGTCACCGACATGCCGAAAGACATCTCGCCGCTCGCCAAGGTGCACCGCGACAACGACATCCTCACCGAGCGCTTCGAGACTTACGTCAACGCGTGGGAAGTGGCCAACGCCTTCTCGGAACTCAACAGTCCCTTCGACCAGCTCGACCGCTTCAAGAAACAGGTCGAGGCGCGCGAGGCCGGCAACGAGGAAGCGCAGATGCTCGACGAGGACTTCGTCGAGGCGCTCGAATACGGCCTGCCGCCGACCGGCGGTTTGGGCATCGGCATCGACCGGCTCGTCATGCTGCTGACGGATTCCGCCAGCATCCGCGACGTGATCGCCTTCCCGACTTTAAGGCTGCACCAGAAAGCTTAATTCGTCGTAAACGACTTGCCGCAGCCGCAGCGGCCGGTTTCGTTGGGGTTTTTGAAGACGAAGCCGGATTCAAACTGACCTTCGGCGTAATCCATCTCCGTGCCGACGAGATAGAGCAGCGCGCGCTGATCAACGAAGATCTTCACGCCTTTGTCTTCGACCACTTCTTCCATCGGGTTTTTCTCTTCGGCATATTCCATGAAATAGCTCATGCCGGAGCAGCCGCCCGGCTGCACGCCGATGCGCAGGCCGATGACCTCCTGCCCTTCCGGCGCCTGCGCGATGAGGGCCTTCACTTGCGCCGCGGCGCTTTCCGTCAGTGTCATGATTTGTTGCGTCATTTTGGTTCTCCTTTTCGTTTTAAAACATGTTCAGTTGCAGTTTTGCCGTTTCAGCCATTTTAGAGGGATCCCACGGCGGGTCCCAGATGATTTCCACCTTCACGCTGCCGATGGTCTCCACCGAGCCGACCGCGTTTTCGACCATCCCCGGCATCTCGCCCGCGACGGGGCAGCCGGGTGAGGTCAGCGTCATCTCGATAAAGACGTCGTTTTTCTCATCGATATCGACTTTGTAAATCAGCCCCAGTTCGTAAATATTGACCGGAATTTCCGGGTCGTACACCTCGCGCAACGCTGCCTGGACCAGCGGCCAGAGCTTATGCTCCCGGCTCGCCACGGTATAGGACGGCTGCCGGAGCTTCTCCATGTCCTCGTCGCCATAGGCGTTGCGCAGCATTTCTTCGTCGGCCACCTGCTTCATCATGCGAAGAGTCTCTTCGCTTTTTGTACGGCGGCGGCGAGTTTCTCCGCGTCTTCCATCGTGTTGTAAAGTGCAAACGAGGCGCGCACCGTGCCCGTCACGCCAAGCGCCTTCATCAGCGGCTGGGCGCAATGATGGCCCGTGCGTACGGCAATGCCGAGATGGTCAAACACCGTCGCCACGTCGTGCGGGTGGATGTTATCGACCGAGAACGAGATGATCGACGCCCGCCGCGGCGCGGTGGAATAAACCGTGACGCCTTCAATTTCCACAAGCATTTTCTCTGCCGCGTGGAAAATTTCCATTTCATGCGCATGCGCTGCCGCGCGGTTTATGCCGTTCAGATAATCGACCGCCGCGCCAAGGCCGACCGCCTCGACAATCGCGGGCGTGCCGGCCTCGAAGCGCACCGGCGGCTCTTTATAAGTGATTTTATCGAACGACACCTGCTCGATCATCTCGCCGCCGCCCTGATACGGCGGCAAGGCGTCGAGCGCCTCATAGCGGCCATAGAGCACGCCGATGCCGGTCGGGCCGTAGAGTTTGTGCCCCGTGAAAACGTAAAAATCGCAGTCGAGCGCCCGCACGTCCACATCGAAATGCACGATGGCCTGACTGCCGTCAATCAGAACCTTCGCGCCCGCGGCATGGGCCTTTTTCACGATCGCCGCGACATCGACCACAGTGCCGAGCACGTTGGACATCTGCGTCACGGCGACCATCTTCGTCTTCGGGCTTAACAGTTTTTCAAAAGCATCCATGTCGAGCGAGCGGTCGCCTTTAATCGGCACGATTTTCAGCACGACGCCGCACTGTTCCTTCAAAAAAGACCACGGCACGATATTGGCGTGATGTTCCAGTTCGGTGAGGATGATTTCGTCGCCCGCCTTCAGAGACCGCCCGAAGCAGGACGCCACGAGATTGATCGCCTCCGTCGC
>JAGXAX010000115.1 GCA_018971405.1 Alphaproteobacteria bacterium
ATGTGGCCGTGGTTGTTGCGGCCGGTGCCGCTGTGATGCTTGCCATCGATCAGCGCCTTCTCGGGCTTGCCTTTCCACAGCTCGCTGCGGTCGACACGCACCATCTGACGGATGCCGGGAGATGTCGGACGGTATGATTTGAGTGCCATTGTCTTCTCCTTAAACGCCTGTTGTCACATCGATCGACTGGCCTTCGGCCAATGTCACGATGGCTTTTTTGGTGTCGCTGCGAAGCGCCGCGCGACCCTTGAATACCTTGAGTTTGCCTTTTTGCACGGACGTGTTCACTTTCACGACGTCAACCTTGAAGAGCGCCTTGACGGCCGCCTTGATGGTCGCCTTGTCCGCCTCCAGCGGCACGCGGAACGTCACCTGATTGTATTGCGAGCCCATGGTCGCCTTTTCCGTGATGACCGGAGTCCTGATCATCTGGTAGAGCGTCTCGGTCAGCTTGACGTCTTTTTTCTTTGCGGCTGCTTTGGTCATTTCAGTCTGGCCTCCAGTTGGGCGACGGCATCCTTGGTCAGCACCAGCATGTCGCGGCGCAGGATGTCGTATACGTTGATGCCTTTTTGCGGCAGCACATCCATCAGCGGAATGTTGCCGACGGCGCGGGTGAAGTTCTGGTCGGGTGTCTCGTCGATGAACAGCGCCGACGTCAGGCCGAGCGCGGCGAGGGTCTTCACCATATCCTTGGTCTTGTGCGAGTTGGCTTTGGCCGCGTCGAGAACGATCAGCTTGCCTTCGGCCTGCTTGGCGGAAAGCGCAGTCTTGAGCGCCAGCTTGCGGAAGTTCTTCGGCATGTCGATCGCGTGGCTGCGCACGACGGGGCCGAACATGACCGCGCCGCCGACGTGACGCGTCGAACGCGCCGTGGCCGCGCGGGCCTGACCGGTGCCTTTTTGGCTGTGGACTTTCTTGCCTGTGCCGGAGACTTCGGAGATGTCCTTCGTCTTGTGGTTGCCGGAACGGCGTTTCGCCAGCTGCCAGTTGACCATGCGGTGCAGCACGTCGGCGCGCGGTTTCAGGCCGAACACGGCGTCGCTGAGGTCGAGATCGCCCACTTTTTTATTGTCGAGGCTTTTAACGGCGACTTTCATGATTAACCTTCCTTCTCTGCTTCAGCCGGCGCGGCGGGCTGGGCATCGTTCTTGGCCTTCAGGCCGGCCGGAGACGGCGCGTCCTTCGGCAGTTTTTTCTTGACGGCGTCGCGGACGGTCAGCCAGCAGCCCTTGTGACCGGGGACGGCACCCTCGACCATCACAAGGCCGTGTTCCGGCTCGACCGAAATGACGCGCAGATTGATGACCGTGCGGGATTTGTCGCCCATGTGGCCCGGCATTTTCTTGTTCTTGAACACACGACCCGGATCCTGACGCATACCGGTTGAACCGAGCGAGCGGTGCGACACGGACACGCCGTGGGTGGCGCGCAAGCCGCCGAAGTTCCAGCGCTTCATGACGCCCTGATAGCCGTGGCCGATCGTCACGCCCGTGACGTCGACATATTGTCCGGCGACGAAGTGCGCGGCGCTCAGTTCCGCACCGACTTCGAGAACCTTGTCTTCGTCCACGCGGAATTCGACAACCTTGGCTTTCGGCTCGACCTTCGACTTCGCGAAGTGGCCGCGCTCTGCCTTGGTGAGGCGCGTGGCTTTTTTAGAACCGGCGCCGAGTTGCAGCGCGGTGTAACCGTTCTTCTCTTTCGTCTGCACGGCAACGACCTGGCAGTTGTCCACTTTAAGGACAGTCACGGGAACGTGCTTCCCGTCCGCGTCGAAAACGCGCGACATGCCGAGCTTCTGTGCAATCAATCCGGTACGCATTGTTTTTGTCCTTACCTTCTAAAAACCTCTTAGAGCTTGATCTCGACGTCGACGCCGGCGGCCAGATCGAGCTTCATCAGCGCGTCGATGGTCTGCGGCGTGGGATCGACGATGTCCAGCAAACGCTTGTGCGTGCGCATTTCGAACTGCTCGCGCGACTTCTTGTCCACGTGCGGCGAACGCAAAACGGTGAATTTCTCAATCCGTGTCGGCAGAGGAATGGGGCCACGCACTTGCGCGCCCGTTCTTTTGGCCGTATTCACGATCTCTTTCGTCGATTGGTCGAGGATACGATGGTCGTAAGCCCGGAGCCTGACGCGGATATTTTGAGAGTCCATTTTTCAGTCCTTACCTAAATCTTTCTCTCATCCCCTCCCGCCACGATGACGGGAGGGGGAGAAGAGAACCTGTTATTCGACGACTTGCGCCACGACGCCCGCGCCGACCGTACGGCCGCCTTCGCGGATCGCGAAGCGCAGGCCCTGGTCCATCGCGATCGGAGCGATCAGTTCGACGTCCATCGTGATGTTGTCGCCGGGCATCACCATCTCGACGCCCTGCGGCAGATGAACCACCCCCGTCACGTCGGTCGTGCGGAAGTAGAACTGCGGACGGTAGTTGGTGAAGAACGGCGTGTGGCGGCCGCCCTCGTCCTTGGTGAGGACGTAGGCTTCAGCCTTGAACTTGGTGTGCGGCTTGATCGAACCCGGAGCCGCCAGAACCTGGCCACGCTCAACTTCGTCGCGTTTCGTGCCGCGCAGCAGCGCGCCGATGTTGTCGCCCGCCTCGCCCTGATCGAGCAGCTTGCGGAACATTTCAACGCCGGTGACGACGGTCTTGATGGTGGGGCGCAGGCCGACGATTTCAACTTCTTCGTTGACCTTGATAATGCCCTGCTCGACGCGGCCCGTGACGACCGTGCCGCGGCCGGAGATGGAGAACACGTCTTCCACCGGCATCAGGAACGGCCTGTCTTTCGGACGCGCCGGGGTCGGGATGTTTTCGTCGACGGCCTTCATCAGCGCGAGGATCGCTTCCCTGCCCAGCTTCTCGTTCGTGCCTTCGAGGGCAGCAAGCGCCGAGCCGCGGACGAACGCGATCTTGTCTCCGGGGAACTTGTACTTGGTCAGCAGTTCGCGGACTTCCATCTCGACGAGGTCGAGCAGTTCGGCGTCGTCAACCATGTCGCACTTGTTCAAAAACACGACGATCGCGGGAACGCCGACCTGACGGGCGAGCAGGATGTGCTCGCGCGTTTGCGGCATCGGGCCGTCGGCGGCGGAAACGACGAGGATCGCGCCGTCCATCTGCGCCGCGCCGGTGATCATGTTCTTGACGTAGTCGGCGTGGCCGGGGCAATCGACGTGCGCATAGTGGCGGTTCGCGGTTTCATATTCGACGTGCGCGGTCGAAATGGTGATGCCGCGGGCGCGCTCTTCCGGCGTCTTGTCGATCTGGTCGTAGGCGGTGAACGTCGCGCCGCCGGTCTCGGCGAGCACTTTCGTGATCGCGGCGGTCAGCGAGGTCTTGCCGTGGTCGACGTGGCCGATGGTGCCGATGTTGACGTGCGGTTTGTTTCTTTCAAATTTCCCTTTAGCCATTTTGCAGTTCCCTTCCTTTTCAAGTTGAATACAGTAGTTCGCCGTTAAACGTTTAAGCCAGCTTCGCCTTCACCTCGTCGGCCACGGCCTGCGGCACTTGCGCGTAGTGATGGAATTCCATCGAGTACTGCGCGCGGCCCTGGCTCATGGAGCGGAGCGTGTTGATGTAGCCGAACATGTTGGCGAGCGGCACCATCGCGGTGATGACGCGCGCGTTGCCGCGGCTGTCCATGCCATCGACCTGTCCGCGGCGGCTGTTGAGATCGCCGATGACGTCGCCCATGTAATCTTCCGGCGTCACGACTTCGACTTTCATGACCGGCTCGAGCAGCACGGGCTTGCATTTCGGAATGCCTTCGCGGAACGCGGCGCGGGAGGCGATTTCGAACGCCAGCGCTGACGAGTCGACGTCGTGGTAGGCGCCGTCATACAGAGTCGCCTTGAAGTCGATGCAAGGGAAACCGGCGATGACGCCCGTTTCCTTCTGGCCTTCGAGGCCCTTTTCGACGCCGGGGATGTATTCCTTCGGCACCGAGCCGCCGACGACCTCGTTCTCGAAGATGAAGCCCGAGCCCGGCTCGCCCGGCTCGAAGCGGATGATGACGCGGGCATACTGGCCCGAACCGCCGGACTGCTTCTTGTGGGTGTAGTCGATTTCGCCGAGCTTGGTGATGGTTTCGCGGTAGGCCACCTGCGGCGCGCCGATGTTGGCCTCGACCTTGAACTCGCGCTTCATGCGGTCGATGATGATGTCGAGATGCAGCTCGCCCATGCCCTTGAGGATGGTCTGGCCGCTTTCGAAGTCGGAGGAAACGCGCAACGACGGGTCTTCCGCCGCAAGACGGTTGAGGGCGATGCCCATCTTTTCCTGGTCGGCCTTGGATTTCGGCTCGACGGCGATGGAGATGACCGGCTCGGGGAACGTCATGCGCTCGAGGACGACGGGATTGGCGGGGTCGCAGAGCGTGTCGCCGGTCGTCGTGTCCTTCATGCCGACCAGCGCGACGATGTCGCCCGCGGTCGCCGCCTTGATTTCTTCGCGGTTGTTGGCGTGCATCAGCAGCATGCGGCCGACGCGCTCTTTCTTGTCCTTGGTGGAGTTGAGGACGTAGGAACCCGATTCCAGCGTGCCGGAATAGATGCGCACGAAGGTGAGCGAACCGACGAACGGGTCGTTCATGATCTTGAAGCCGAGGCCGGCGAACGGCTCGTTGTCGTCCGGCTTGCGGAGCAGTTCATCGTCCGAATCCGGCTTGTGACCCTTGACCGCGCCGATGTCGAGCGGCGACGGGAGGTAGTCGACGACGGCGTCGAGCAGCGTCTGGACACCCTTGTTCTTGAAGGCAGCGCCGCAGAGAATCGGCACAAATTTGTAGCCGATGGTGCCCTTGCGGATGCACTTCTTCAGCGTGGCGATATCCGGCTCTCTGCCGTCGAGGTAGGCGGCCATGGCGTCATCGTCCATCTCGACCGCGAGCTCGACGAGCCTGGTGCGGTACTCTTTCGCCTTTTCGGCGAGATCCGCCGGAATGTCCATCTCGGAGAATTCGGCGCCGAGCGCTTCGTCCTTCCAGACGATCGCCTTCATCTTGAGGAGATCGACGAGGCCGACGTGCTCCGCCTCCGTGCCGATCGGCAGCTGCGTCACCAGCGGCACGGCGCCGAGGCGGTCGATGATCATGTCGACGGTGCGGTAGAAGTTCGCGCCGATGCGGTCCATCTTGTTAACGAAGCAGATGCGCGGCACGTGGTATTTGTCGGCCTGACGCCAGACGGTTTCGGACTGCGGCTCGACTCCGGCGACGGAGTCGAACACCGTGACCGCGCCGTCAAGAACGCGCAAGGAACGCTCGACTTCGATGGTGAAATCGACGTGGCCCGGCGTGTCGATGATGTTGA
>JAGXAX010000116.1 GCA_018971405.1 Alphaproteobacteria bacterium
AGGCTGAGCAGTTGCGGTGAAAAGAGCGGCATGCTTTTCCTTTATGTATGGGAGAGGGCGGCGATGGCGACGCCGCAGAGCGCGTACAGCCCTGCCACGACGTCGTCCATCATCACGTCGAAGCCGCCTTTGGAGCGGTTGTCGAAAAACGACGCCGGCCACGGCTTCCAGATGTCGAAGAGGCGGAACAGAAGCCCCGCCCAGATCCACAGGCCGATGCTGTGCCCCGCAAAGATTCCCGCGATCCACACGCCCGCGACTTCATCGACGACGATGGACTGGTCGTCAACCGTTCCGGATTTTTTGCCGTACCATGTGGCGAAGGGCGTGGCCGCGACGAGCAGGGCGAGGGCGGCGATGGCAAGCCCCTGCATGCCCCATTGCTGCAAAATGAAATAGCCGAACGGCATGCCCGCGATCGTGCCCATCGTGCCGGGCGCGGGGCGAATGAGGCCGGAGCCGAACCATGTCGAGAGCAACACGCGCGGGTCTGAGAATTTCGTTTCCGGCGGCACGGGTTTGAGAGAGGGTGTCAGCTTGCCCATTTCAGTTCCTCGTTGTTCTGCGCGGTTGAGAAAACGAACGGCAAGCGGACGGTGGCGATCGCCTGCGCGGCGATGCCTTCGCGCCTGCCGGTGAAGCCGAGGCCTTCCGTCGTCGTCGCTTTGATGCTGACGCGCGATGGCGGCAGGTTCAGGATGTTGGCGACGCGCCGCTGCAGGACGGCGCGGTGCGGCGCGATTTTCGGCGCCTCGCAGACGATCGTCACATCGACATGGGCGATCAGCCCGCCTTGTGTCGTGACAAGTTCCGCCGCATGTTTTAAAAACACCGTGCTGTCGGCGTCTTTCCAGCGCGGATCGGACGGGCTGAAGTGCTGGCCGATGTCGCCTGCGCCGATGGCTGCGAGCAGGGCGTCGGTGAGGGCGTGCAGTCCGGCGTCTGCGTCGGAATGGCCTTCGAGCGTGAAATCATGCGGAATGGCGACGCCGCAGAGCATGAGCTTTTTGCCTTGCGCGGGCACGAGCCTGTGAACGTCATAGCCTTGGCCCGTGCGTACGTCGCCGTTGCGCGCGGAGAGCAGGCTTTCGGCGCGGGCGAGATCTTGAGGGTGGGTGATTTTGATATTGTCGGGCTGGCCTGCGACCAGCGCGACCTCTTGCCCGTCCGCCTCGCACAGCGCCGCATCGTCGGTGAAAGACCGGTCTTTATATTTTTCGTGCAGGCCGTCGATCAGCGTGAAATCGAAGGCCTGCGGCGTTTGCACGGTAAAAAGATTTTCACGGCTTTCAGTTTTTCCGTTCCGTTTGACCGTGTCCGTGACGGGCAGGGCGGGGGTCGCCGCGCCGGATTGCGCCGCCGCCGCGACGAGGGTTTTTATCAAGTCCTGCGTGAGCAACGGCCGTGCGGCGTCGTGGATCAGGACGATATCGGGCTTTGTCGCGCGCAGGGCGGCAAGGCCGTTGCGTACCGATTGCTGGCGTGTCGCGCCACCCGCGACATATTTTATGTTTTCCCCCGCGCCGCCGCAGCGGGCGCCTTGCGGTCGCGGATAATCGGGATTCACGACGGCCACGATCTCGTCCGCGAGGCCGGAAAACGCGTCGGTGCTCCATTGCAGAACGCTTTTTCCGAGCAGGGGCAGGTATTGCTTCGGCATATCGCTCCCGAAGCGCGCGCCCGACCCTCCCGCGACGATTAGCGCGGCGATTTTTTTGTCAGTCCCCGTCTGTTTATTCAATGTCAAATTTCACGCCTTAAATATCAAACTGGACTCCCTGCGCCAGCGGCAGCACGCTGGAGTAATTGACGGTGTTGGTCGAGCGGCGCATGTAGGCTTTCCATGCGTCCGAGCCGCTTTCGCGCCCGCCGCCGGTCTCCTTTTCGCCGCCGAACGCGCCGCCGATCTCCGCGCCCGAGGTGCCGAGGTTGACGTTGGCGATGCCGCAGTCGCTGCCTGCCGCCGAAGTGAAGAGTTCCGCCTCGCGCAGGTCGTTCGTGAAAATGCAGGAGGACAATCCCTGCGGCACGCCGTTGTGCATGGCGAGGGCTTCGCCGAGTTTCGAATATTTCATGACGTAGAGGATCGGCGCGAAAGTCTCGTGCTGCACCACGTCGGCCTGTTTCGGCATCTCGACCACGGCGGGAGCGACGTAATAAGCGTGAGGATATTCCTTTGCCAGCACGCGCTCCCCGCCCGTGACCTTGCCGCCGGCGGCCTTCGCTTTTTTCAGCGCGTCCTGCATGTTGTCGAACGCTTGCTTGTCGATCAGCGGCCCGAGCAGCGTATGCGCGTCGAGCGGGCTGCCGATGCGCACCGAGGCGTAGGCTTTTTTGACGCGCGCGACGAATTTTTCGGCGACATCCTTATGTGCGATCAGGCGGCGCTGCGTCGTGCAGCGCTGCCCGGCCGTGCCGACCGCGCCGAAAACGGTTGCCATCAGCGCGAGGTCGAGGTTGGCGCTCGGCGCCAGAATCATCGCGTTGTTGCCGCCGAGTTCGAGGATGCAGCGGGCGAAACGCGCCGCCACGCGCGGCGCCACTTCGCGCCCCATGCGCGTCGAACCGGTGGCGCTGACGACCGAAATGCGCCTGTCGTCCACGAGCTTTTCGCCGATGACGCGCGCGCCGACGACGATTTCGGAAAGGCCTTCCGGCGCGGCGCCGTATTTTTTAAGCGTTTTCTCGAAGAGCGCCTGACAGGCCAGTGCCGTGAGCGGCGTTTTTTCCGACGGCTTCCATACCACGCTGTCGCCGCAGACGATGGCGAGCGCGAAGTTCCAGCACCAGACCGCGACGGGGAAGTTGAATGCCGAAATCACGCCGACGACGCCTGCCGGATGCCAGTTTTCCTGCATCTTGTGACCGGCCCGTTCCGAGGCGATGGTCAGGCCGTAGAGTTGCCGCGACAAGCCGACGGCGAAATCGCAGATGTCGATCATCTCCTGCACTTCGCCGAGGCCTTCGGTCAGGATCTTGCCGCATTCAAGCGTGACGAGCTTGCCCAAATCCTCCTTGTGCGCGCGCAAGGTCTCGCCGAAGAGACGGATCAGTTCGCCGCGCTTCGGGGCCGGCACGCCGCGCCATGTCAGAAAAGCTTCGTGCGCGCGGGAAATTTTCGCGTCGAGAGATTTCGCCGTGTCGGTCGGCACACTGCCGATCTCCGCACCGTCGATCGGTGAGTGCACTTTCAGTGTGCCGGAAGAAAAGTTTTTTACGGGAACGCCCATTTTTTCGAGCAACCGCGCCGCCGTGTCGGATGAATGGATGTGTTGGATGTCCGCAGATTTCCTTTTTGCGACCATGGCAAGTCTCCTTTTTAAAATCTTGATGCGTTTTTTAGAATGCCCGAAGTAACTCTGCCGCTCAAGGTATTGTAATATATGCATAATAATTATTCATAAATTGGAGTTGACCGGCAACATGCATAAGGTCTATTCCTAATGCCATTACTTTATCACCCTCACATTTCAAGGAGAATGGCTATGAGACTCAATACAAGACTGAGCGCAGCGAAAGCGACAGGCGGCGTTATCGGCGTGACGATCGCTGGATTGTCGGTTGTCGCCGGTATCGGCGTTATGGTTGCCGCGCCGTTCGTCGGCGGCATTGCCGTCGGCATGGCGGTGGCCGGCGCGGTTCATGGCTCCGTTGGCGTTATTTGCGGCGTCATCGCCGGTTTCGCTGCCGCGGGCATTTCCGGCACGATCGGTGGTTATGCCGGTCTGGGCGTCATGGCGCTCGGCACGGTTGCCGGTGGCGTTATTGGCGCCGCTGTCGGCGGCGCGCTCAAGCTTGCCGGCCTTGCCGTCAAGGGCTTCTTCGCAGGCGCAAAGAAGCTGATGGGTCTTGGCGGCAAGAAACCTGTTGCCGCCGCTCCGGTCGTTCCGGCGCGGGAGAATGCAGGCGAATTCAAGGCCAACACGTCGAAGGCTTCGTTTGACGCAGCGACCACGCCCGCTGCGAAGAACGACAACGTTCCCGCGAACGTTCCGGTTCAAAAGCCCAACGCGCCCAAGCTCTAAAAGCCAGGCGGCACTCAAAAAAGCGTCTTCCCGAAACGGGAGGACGCTTTTTTTGTACTGCTTGTATGCCGCTATTAATTTATCGAGCGGGGCTTTATCCGGTTTTTCATTGTATAGTATCCCCGATATTTCCCTGATTTTCTCGGCCGGCAAATTCCACCATGCCAGGTTGTTTATCAACGGAATAAGCTCTTCGGAGATCCTGTACCGGAAGCAAGGCTCACTTCTCCCAGTCGAGGATGACTTTTCCCGATTGACCGGAAGCCATGGTATCGAAACCCTTCTGGAAGTCGTTGGCGGCAAAGTGGTGGGTGATGATGGGCGAGAGGTCGAGACCCGACTGTACCATGGCGATCATCTTGTGCCATGTCTCGAACATTTCGCGGCCGTAGATGCCCTTCAGCGTCAGGCCCTTGAAGATGAAGCTGCCCCAGTCGATGCTCATGTCGCCGGGGGGGATGCCGAGCAGCGCGATCTTGCCCGCGGGGCGCATGGCGGCGATCATCTGGCGGAACGCGTCGGGGTTGCCCGACATTTCGAGGCCGACGTCGAAGCCTTCGGTCATTTTGAGATCGGCCATCACGTCACGCAGGTTTTCTTTTGCGACGTCGACGGCGCGGGTCGCGCCCATCTTTCTGGCGAGATCAAGGCGGTACGCGTTGACGTCCGTCACGACGATGTTGCGCGCGCCCGCGAATTTGCAGATCGCCGCTGCCATCACGCCGATCGGCCCCGCGCCGGTGATCAGCACGTCTTCGCCGACGAGGTCGAACGACAGTGCGGTGTGCGTCGCGTTGCCGAACGGGTCGAAGATCGCGGCGAAGTCATCGCTGATGTTGTCGGGGATCTTGACCGCGTTCTTGGCGGGCAGGCAGAGATATTCCGCGAACGCGCCCTGACGGTTGACGCCGACGCCCTTTTGCTCGATGCAAAGGTGCTTCTTGCCGCTGCGGCAGTTGCGGCAGAGGCCGCAGGTGATGTGGCCCTCGCCGGAGACGCGGTCGCCGGGCTTGAAGCCCTTGACCTCGGAGCCTGCCTTTTCGACCACCCCGACGTATTCATGCCCCGTGATGAGGCCGACGGGCACGTGCTTCGCCGACCAGTCGTCCCACTTGAAGATGTGGATGTCCGTGCCGCAGATGGCGGTCTTTTTTATTTTGATGAGGATGTCGTTGTGGCCGATCTCGGGGACGGACGCGTCTGTCTTCATCCAGATGCCGGGTTTGGCTTCTTTTTGGTAGAGCGCTTTCATGTGTTACCTCGCGTGGCCAAGAAGTCCGGTGTGGTAGATGA
>JAGXAX010000117.1 GCA_018971405.1 Alphaproteobacteria bacterium
CTGCCGGACACGGCCGAAGTCACGCATGTGAGTTTGTTCGATGGCACGAACGAAGGCTTGCGCCTCAAGAACCGTCCGGTCTTCTCGGTGCAATATCACCCCGAGGCTTCGCCCGGCCCGCAAGACAGTCATTACCTCTTTGAACGCTTCGCCGCGCTCTTGCGCGACGCCCGGAAGAAAGCAGCCTGACATGCCAAAACGCACCGACATAAAATCCATCGCCATCATCGGCGCGGGGCCCATCGTCATAGGTCAGGCCTGCGAATTCGACTATTCCGGTACGCAGGCCTGCAAGGCGCTGAAGGACGAAGGCTATCGCGTCATCCTCATTAATTCCAATCCGGCGACGATCATGACCGACCCTAAGCTCGCCGACGCAACATATATAGAACCGATCACCGAAGACGTCGTCGCCCGCATCCTCGAAAAAGAACGCCCGGATGCGCTTTTGCCGACCATGGGGGGGCAGACGGCGCTCAACGTCGCGCTCGCGCTCGCCGATCACGGCACGCTGGAGACGCTCGGCATCGAGATGATCGGCGTGAAGCAGCGCGCCATCGAGCTTGCGGAGGACCGCGATCTCTTCAAGCGGAAGATGGAGGAAATCGGCCTTGAATGCGCGCGCGGTAAAACGGTGAAAAACCTCGCCGAAGCGCTGGAGATCCTCGATTACGTCGGCCTGCCGGCGATCATCCGCCCGTCCTTCACGCTCGGGGGCACCGGCGGCGGCATAGCCTACAACCGCGACGAATTCGAGAGTGTCGTCAAGGCAGGGCTGGAGGCGTCGCCGGTTTCCCAGGTGCTGATCGAGGAGTGCATGCTCGGCTGGAAAGAGTACGAGATGGAAGTGGTGCGCGACCGCGCCGACAATTGCATCATCGTCTGCTCGATCGAGAACATCGACCCGATGGGCATCCATACCGGCGACAGCGTCACCGTCGCTCCCGCGCTGACGTTAACTGACAAGGAATACCAGCAGATGCGCCGCGCCTCGATCGAGATTTTGCGCGCCATCGGCGTCGAGACCGGCGGCTCGAACGTACAGTTCTCCGTCAATCCGGAAACGGGGCGGCAGGTGGTGATCGAGATGAACCCGCGCGTCAGCCGCTCTTCCGCGCTGGCGTCGAAGGCGACGGGATTTCCCATCGCCAAGGTCGCGGCCAAGCTCGCCGTCGGCTATACGCTCGATGAACTGACGAACGACATCACGGGCGTGACGCCCGCCTCGTTCGAGCCGGCGATAGATTATGTGGTGACGAAAATCCCGCGCTTCAACTTCGAGAAGTTTCAGGGCACGGAGGCTCTGCTCTCCACATCGATGAAGGCGGTGGGCGAGGTGATGGCCATCGGCCGCACCTTTGAGGAATCTTTGCAAAAAGCATTGATCTCGCTCGAAACCGGGCTGACGGGCTTGAAAGAAATGAACCTGATGCCGGAAAGCGCTGAATTCGACCGCCAATATATCATCGCCGCGCTGTCGCAGCCGCGGCCGGACAGGATTCTGGTCGCGGCGCAGGCCTTCCGTCACGGTTTCACGGTCGATGAAGTGCATGATTGCAGCAAATACGACCGCTGGTTTCTGGAGCGTATCGCCGCGCTGGTCGCGCATGAAGAGAATTTGAAGAAAAACGGCGTTACCGACTGGATGGAGACGAAGCAGCTCGGCTTCTCCGACGCGCGCATCGCCGAGCTGACGGGCGCGAAAGAGGCGGATGTGACTAAAGCGCGCCATGCCGCGGGCGCGCGCCCCGTCTTCAGGCGCGTCGATACTTGCGCCGCCGAATTCGCTGCGCAAACGGCCTATATGTACTCGACCTACGAATGGGGCAATGCCTGCGAGGCCGCGCCGTCCGGCAAAAAGAAGGCCATCATCATCGGCTCCGGCCCCAATCGCATCGGGCAGGGGATAGAATTCGATTATTGCTGCGTCCATGCGGCCTTCGCGCTGAAGGCGCAAGGCATCGAAAGCATCATGATCAATTGCAACCCCGAAACCGTCTCGACCGATTACGACACCTCCGACCGCCTCTACTTCGAGCCGGTGACGATCGAAAAGGTATCGGACATCATCCGCGCCGAGCGGGAAAAAGGCGAGTTGCTCGGCGTGATCGTGCAGCTTGGCGGGCAGACGCCGCTGAAACTTTGCCATGCGCTCGAAAAAGCTGGCGTGAAAATTCTCGGCACCAGTCCGGACGCGATCGACCTTTCGGAGAGTCGCAAGCAGTTCGCCAAAGTCCTGCGCGGGCTGAACCTGCGCCAGCCGCCCAACGGCATCGCCGCCCGGGCGGAAGACGTGGCCGAGCTGGCCGATAAAATAGGCTTTCCGGTGATCGTGCGCCCGTCTTACGTGCTCGGCGGGCGCGGCATGCGCATTGTCCATGACGCCGCGGCGCTGCAAAAATACATCGCCGAAAATGCCGAAATCATCGGCGAGGGCGATATTCTCGTCGATAAATATCTGCAAAACTGCATCGAGGTCGACGTCGATGCGCTTTCCGACGGCAAGGACGTTTTCATCGCCGGCATTCTCGAACATATCGAGGAGGCGGGCATCCATTCCGGCGACAGCACCTGCGTTTTGCCGCCGCATTCCCTGCGCGACGATATTGTCGAAGACCTGAAGCGCCAGACCGTGCAGCTCGCGCTGGCGCTGAAGGTCGTCGGCCATATGAACGTGCAATACGCGATCAAAACCAGCCGCGACCCTGCCAATCTCGACCATTACGAAATTTACGTGATCGAGGCCAATCCGCGCGCCTCGCGCACCGTGCCGTTCGTCGCCAAGGCGACGGGCATACCGCTGGTCGCCGCCGCGACGCGGCTGATGCTCGGCGAAAAAATCCCCGCGCTGCTGAAAGAAGGCGTGCTGCACAACCATGTTTTCCGCCATGTCGCTGTCAAGGCGCCGGTGTTTCCGTTCGCGCGTTTCCCGCGCGTCGAGGTGACGCTGGGGCCGGAGATGCGCTCGACCGGCGAAGTCATGGGCATCGACCGCGATTTCCGCCGCGCCTTCGCCAAGTCGCGTCTCGGCGCGGGCGCAAAGCTGCCGCTCTCCGGCACGGTGTTCATCTCGGTGCGCGACGCGGACAAGAACAGCATCATTCCGCTGGCCGCCAAGCTCGCCGACGCGGGGTTCAAAATCGTCGCCACGGGCGGCACGGCGAAGCACCTCGTCGAGGCGGGCATCCGCGCGCACAAGGTCAACAAGGTGCACGAAGGCCAGCCGCACGTCGTCGATGCGATGATCAACGGCACGATTGACCTGATGCTCAACACGACGGAAGGTTTGCAGTCCGTCGTCGACGGGCGCAACCTCCGCCGCGCCGCGCTGCATAACAAGATCCCCTATTACACGACGCTCTCCGCCGCGCGCGTGGCGGTCGATACTATCGTTTATCTCAAAAGCGCCGGGCCGCTCGGCGTCTGCCCGCTGCAGGAATATCTTGAAAGGAAAAAGGCATGACGGATCTCGCCCGCCTTCGGCGCATCATCAATGAAAAATCGTACAACACCGGCGGCGATTTCAAGCTCGCCTCCGGCGCGGCGAGCAGCTTCTTCTTCGACATGAAGCCGACGGTGCTCGACCCCGAGGGCGCCAACCTCGTCGCCGACGCCATTCTGGAACGCATCAAGGGACTGAACGCGACGGCCATCGGCGGACTGGTGCTGGGCGCCTGCCCGATCGCCTCGGCCGTTTGCGTGAAAAGTTTCGGTACATCGGCCCCGTTGCAGGCCTTCTACGTGCGCAAGGAGGCCAAGACGCGCGGCACGCAGAAGATGATCGAGGGCGGGGATTTGAAAAAGGGCGACCGCGTGGTGGTGGTCGAGGACGTGACGACGACGGGAGGTTCGGCGTTGCAAGCGGTTGCCGAATTGCGCAAGCTCGGCTGCGAGGTCGTGAAAGTCATGACGATCGTCGACCGCGAGCAGGGCGCCGCCGCCGCTTTCGCCGCCGAGAAAATCCCCTTCGACGCGCTTTTCACCCGCCGCGATTTTGCCGAGGCAGCGTGATGGCGCGTGTTTTCTGCGCCATCGACACGCCGGATCTTCCGGCCGCCGAAAAACTGGCGGCAAGCCTGCAGGGCGTCGTCGATATAAAATTGGGGCTGGAGTTTTTTGCCGCGCATGGCGCGGCGGGCGTCAAAAAAGTCCGCGCGGCGGCGGGCGCGGAGACGAAACTTTTTCTCGATCTCAAATTTCACGATATCCCCAACACGGTCGCGGGCGCGGTGCGTTCCGCCGTTTCCACATGCGCGCCGGATTTTCTCACCGTCCATGCGTCCGGAGGGCGCGAGATGATGCGCGCGGCGGTCGCGGCGGCGGGGGCGACGAAAATCCTCGCCGTCACGGTGCTGACCAGTCTTGATGCGGATGAATTGTCCGCCGTCGGGCAGGGGCCGGATGCGGCGGCGCAAGTGCTGCGTCTCGCGCAGCTGGCGGCGGAGGCGGGGGCAAGCGGCATTGTCTGCTCGCCGCGCGAGATTGCGCTGCTGCGACGTGAATTGCCGGATAACGTCCTGCTTGTCGTGCCGGGAATACGCCCTGCCGGTTCCGCCGCCGGCGACCAGAAGCGCATCATGACGCCGCAGGAGGCTGCCGCGGCGGGCGCAGATTATCTGGTGATCGGGCGGCCGATCACGGAGGCGGCTGATCCTGTTGCCGCCGCGCGCGGTATGCGTGGTTGATGCCGGAGATCAATTCCGGCCCTTTATAAACCAAACCCGTATAAATCTGCACGGCGTTTGCGCCCGCGTCAAAAAGGCGCGCCGCGTCATCCCCGCTTTGCACGCCGCCGCCGCCGATGACGGGAATTTCTGCACCGGCGATCCCGCGTATCTCGCGCACCATGCGGCAGGATGTTTCCAGCAGCAATGGCCCGCTGTAGCCGCCGACCGCCGCGCCGCCGCTTCGCGGCCAGTCGAAGGGAATGCCGCCGAGAAGCCCGCGCTTGTCCTGCGGCATCGTGTTGGTGGCGATAAAGCCGGTTGCGCCCGCGCTTAAAACGTCTTCCACCGTTTTTTGCAGGGCGTCCTTGTTTGCTTCCGGCGCGAGCTTGACAAGCACGGGCGTCGTTCCGGCTTCGGCAACGACAGCCTTGATCAAGCTTTGTATCGGGGCTGCATCATGCGCATCGATGTTCGGGCAGGAAATATTGACGGCGAGATAATCTGCCAGCGGCGCGATGGCGGCGGCGAGAGCGCGGAGGTCATCAGTATCGTTTTCCGGCGAGGCGAGGCTCGCGCCGACGACCAGCCTTTTGCGCTCCGGCGCGGATTGAAAGCGCCGCAACTGCGCGACGAAATAATCCAGCCCCTTG